>CAZBSU010000199.1:0-3586 GCA_964494745.1 uncultured Planctomycetales bacterium
CGATCTCTTCGATGATCTCACCGAATTCGGAATAACACATATGCGTGTGGATCTGGGTCTGGGGATCGGTATTGGTCGCCAGACGGAACGATTTGATCGCCCAATCGAAATAGGCCGGCCAGTCCTTCTTCTTGATCGGGGCCTTTTCGCGGATGGCGGGTTCGTCGACCTGGACGATCTTGATGCCGGCCTTTTCATAGTCCCGGATCTCGTCCTGAAGAGCCAGGGAAATCTGATAAGCGACATCGCTGACCGGGATATCCTCGCGCACAAAACTCCAGGCGATGATCGTGACCGCACCGGTCAACATACCCTTGACCGGCCTCTCGGTCAAACTTTGGGCAAAGGCGATCTCCGGGATGGTCATGGGCGCCGGCCGGGAAACGTCCCCGAAAATGATCGGCGGCCGGTATCCGCGCGTGCCGTAAGAGATGATCCAGCCGTTCTGGGTCGTGGCCACGCCGTCAAGTTTCTCGGCGAAGAACTCGACCATATCCGTCCGCTCGAATTCCCCGTGGACGAGAACGTCCAGCCCAAGACCCTCTTGAAAACGGATCAGATCGGTAATCTTTTCCTTGACGAAGGTCTCATAGGCCTCGGCCGTGATCCGCCCGGCCCGGACATCGGCGCGGTGTTTGCGCACGTCCTTGGTCTGGGGATAACTGCCGATCGTGGTGGTCGGGAAAAGCGGCAGGTTCAGCCGTCCATTTTGTATCTTGCGCCGCTCGCCGACCTCGGTCGGTTTCTGAAAATCTTCGTCACCCAAAGCCGCCTGCCTTTGGCGGACCTCCGGATTTTCCCCTAAACCGGAAATGGAAATCTCCGGGATCTCCTTGCCCTTCTCCAGATATTCGGACAGCATTTTGAGATCCTCGAGTTTTTCCCGGGCAAAGGCCAGGCGCTGTTTAAGCCGCATATCCATCTTGTCCTCTTTCTCCAGCGAGATCGGAAGGTGATACAGCGGACCGGCATTGGAAATCATGATGCTTTTCGCCTGTTTCGAGATCTCTTTGAGGGTATTCGCGGCCTTACGGAAATCCGTTCGCCAGACATTGCGGCCGTTCACGATCCCCGCGATCAGGGTTTTATCCTCCGGGAACCCGTTCTTTTTCAAATGTTCGAGATTGGCCGGACCGTTGACAAAGTCCAGTCCCAACGAGGCAACCGGCAAGGCGCATAATTCTTTAAAAAAATCCACGCTGTCATAATAGGTGATCAGATGGATCTTGCAGGAGGACTGTCCCAGGACCTCATAAGTCTTTTGGATAGCCGCAATCTCCTGTTTGGAAAGTTCCATGACAAAGGCCGGTTCTTCCAGATGCACTTCAGGGATGGTCTTCAGGATCTCCAGATAAACTTCCGTTAATTGCGATAAAAGTTTAGTAAACTTTTTAGAATCAATACCTTTGGACAATTTCAGGAAAGTGAACGGCCCGATCAAAGCCGGAATCCCGGTATTGAATTTATCCAGGTATTCTTTGGCCTTGTTCCAATTCAGGCGGAATCCTTTAAAGTTTAAAGAAGAAAAATCCGTTACAAGATAATGATAATTCGTATTGAACCACTTGGTCATCTCCAGCGCATTCTTGCCGCGGCAGAGATCATAATATTCTTTTAAATCCTTCGGGTCGAAAAGGCCGACCATGATCGCCGTGTCCAGCATAAGATCATAAGCCGTCATTTCCCCCACCGGAAAATGGTCCACCGCCTGCGTGTAGGTGGCGAGCATCTGTTTCTGCAGGGCATCAAGTTCCTGGCGGGTTTGATCTTCGGTTAGTTTTTCCTTCCAAAAACCCTCCACGGTCTTTTTGAATTCACGGTTCGGTCCCAATCGCGGATAACCATAAGCGTATGTCTTCACCCTTTTTCTCCTTTCCTTAGGGTTGTTTGCTCACGAAATTCGTATCAGTATACTCTATCAGCCCGATTTTTTCAATCCTGTTTTGTTGTTTCCCCTTCCCGAATGAAGGCCCTGGCCGGCTCCCGACAAAAATGGATTTTCCGTTGTGCCTTTATATTAATATTGAGATAATAACAGCGACCGCCATTCACAAACCGGCATCACCTTATGAGATCACCTTTACCCAGACAGACCTGGCTGACCCTGGCCCAAACCGCTGGCATTGGCCTTATTTTCTATTTCATCATCACACATATCGCGCGACACGCGTATCAGCTGCAGGAGATCCGTTTCCAATGGCGCGCCGGGGCATTGCTTCTATCCGTTATCCTGAAAATGATCTATTCTGTCAATCTGACCCTGATCTGGTGGTATATAACCAAAAAAAACCACTGCCCCCTTCCGGCGGCCCGCTCCACTGTCTATTGGGTCCTATCTATGGCCGGAAAATACATCCCCTCAAAGGTATTCCTGTATGCCGGCCGGCTTTATTTTTACAAAAAGGAGGACCGCCCGGCCGCCCAGGTGACGTTCTCCCTTTACCTGGAGATTTTCTGCGCCATGCTCGCCGCGGTTTTTGTCTATCTGCTCTCCACCCTGATCGTGACCATCGACGTTCTTGAACCTTTCAAACCGATGATCTTCTTAAGCCTGCTGGTCCTTATGATCATCATCCACCCGAAATTCTCGGGACCGCTGATGAATTGGATTCTGCGGCTGACCGGCAAAACAAAAATACCGGTCACGATGAACTATTATGAGATTCTGTCGGTGACCTTTTTGTATATGCTTAATTATGCCTTTTTGGGCCTGGCGCTTTTCTTCTTTATCCGCTCCTTTTATCCCCTGTCCGCGAATCAAATCCCCTATATTACCGGGGCGAATGCCTTGGCGGGAGTCCTGGGGATGCTGGCCTTCTTTACCCCTTCGGGGTTGGGGGTTCGAGATGGGGTTCTGGCGTTTACGCTGGCCGCTATTTTACCGGGAGCCGTAGCCGGCCTGATCGCCCTCACAACAAGGCTATGGCTGTCGGTCATTGATCTGATCCTGTTCGCTCTGGCCTTAATGGCCGCAAAGATCAAACGCATGCCGATCGGGATATAAACCCGTGGCCGCAGCCGTCGAATCCCCTCGGGATACATTCCTAAAAAATAAATCCCGGACAATTGATCCGGGATTTATTTCCCACTCGAACGATATCTCGTTAAATCTGGAACCGCCCGTCCAGACGGGCGGCTTGCCAAAAATATCAAAAGGTATCGGCAATATCCAGCAATTTTTCGAGTTGCTTGGCTAAATCCTTCTGTTTCAATTTTTTAAGCGCCTGGACCTGTTCCATGGCCTTACGGCGCTGGCCGCTGTCAATATAAGCCACGCCCAGATCATAACGTAGGATGGCATTGTCCGGATGAATCTTGTCATGCGGATCGTCTTCGAGCAATTTGCTGTAAAGCCGGATGGCTGTCTTGAAATCCTTTTTGTTATGCGCCCGCTGAGCGTCATTATAGATCAATTGCTCTTCAAATCCGGAGCAGCCTGTCCACAAAAAGGTCCCAACAATAAGCATCATGACGATCCGCAACCCAGGTAACATCGTCCTTGTCATTACGCTCCCCCTTTGGTTCGGGACACGGTCTGCTTAAGCCGAGCAAGCCTGCGGCTGACCGTAACCGGAAAATCTTTTTT
>CAZBSU010000200.1:0-3579 GCA_964494745.1 uncultured Planctomycetales bacterium
GAAGTTATAATTCTTAGATTTATTCGAAAGGAGTTTTCATGGCCCAGAAAGCCCTATCTACTTATCAAATCGCGGACCTTTGCAAGGTCCATCATACCACGGTTATTAATTGGATCAAAGATGGCATGCTCCCCGGGTACACGACCCCGGGCGGGCACCGGCGTGTCCTGCAGGATGAGCTGAAGGATTTCATGCAGCGTTATAAGATCCCGATGCCGGAACAGATGCACCGGGATAAAAATTATCGCGTTTTGATAGTGGATGACGATATTGAGTTTTTAGAAGAACTCCGGGAGGCCTTATCCGGCGATGGCTATATCATTGATTGTGCCCTGAACGGATTTGAAGCCGGGCGGAAGATATTTCAAAAAAAACCTGACATGATCCTGCTGGATTTTAAGATGCCGGGGATCGACGGCTTCCAGGTTTGCCAAATCTTGAAACAGGATAAAGATATGCGCGCGATACCGGTCATCGCCGTTACCAGCATGACCTCTGCCGACGAAGTGGAGCGGATCAAAAAGAGCGGCGTCAGACGTTATTTCCCGAAGCCGCTCAATGTCATTAAATTGAAGAAATTTTTGCAAACCACATTAAAACAGGATCATGAATTCCAAGATACAGAAATTGCTGCCAGATGAAGAGGGCAACAGCGGACAGTTGATCCGTGAACCTGGTTTTTTAAGCTCGGTCACCGAACAAGTCTCCGATGCCATCATCGTGACCGACCGGAATTACCGGATATCCTTTATCAATCAGGCCACCGAACAGTTATACGGTTATCCCCGTTCGGCTTTAATCGGGCAGACCCCGGATTTCCTCAACGCTGAGCCGCTGGCCGAGGCCATCCAGAGGGATATTTATAAAACAGTTTCGAGCCGCCACGTCTGGAAAGGAGCGCACCTTAACAAGCGAAAAGACGGGAGCCTGTTTTTGGCTGAAATGAAAGTATCCCCGATGATCAATGCCGACGGCCTGATCACTTCGTTTATTTGTCTGATCCGCGATATCAGCGAAATCCAAAAGGCTCGGGATGAACTACACGCTTCCCGGCAGATGCTTCAGTTGGTATTGGACAATATCCCTCAGCGGATTTTTTGGAAGGACCGTCAATGCGTTTATTTGGGCTGCAACAAGACCTTTGCCGAAGATGCCGGCATCTCCGAACCGCAAACCATTATCGGTAAGACTGATTACGATCTTCCTTGGAAAGAAAAAGAAGCCGATCTTTACCGGGAAGTGGATCGGCGTGTCATGGAGAACGACCGCTCTGAACTTTATATCCATGAAACCCAGCGCACGGCAAAACGGGGAGATATCTGGCTGCTGACCAACAAAGTGCCTTTGCATAATACAAAAGGCGAGGTCATCGGTGTTTTGGGAACATATGAGGATATCACGTTGAAAAAACGCGCGGAAGAAGCCCTGCGGGAGTCGGAAGAAAAATACCGAACCCTGGTGGGATCCGCCGGGGACGCCATTTTTTTGGCGGATATCGAGACCGGGTATCTGATCGATGCTAATAAGAAAGCGGAAGAATTGCTGGGCCTGCCGGTTGAGAAAATTATCGGCATGCATTACACCGAACTTCACCCGCGGGATGAGGGCCAGTATCACAAGAATATATTTCGGATTCATACCAACGGCAATTCCGATTCCAGACAAACCGGATTCGTTCAGCACCGTAGCGGCCGCAGGATCCCGGTTCATATCAGCGGCGGATTGTGCGAACTTAATGGCCGCAAGGTGATCATCGGCATCTTCCGGGATATCACCGAACTGAAGCTGGTCGAGGAAAGCCTCCGCCGGGACAAAACCGGCCTGGAGCAGATGGTGGGCCGAACCCGCGAAGTTTTGGAATCGACCCGCAAACAACTTGATGATGCCCGGCGGCTGGCCGAGATCGGTGCCCTGGCGGCCATGGTCGCGCATGAATTGCGCAATCCCTTAGGAGTCATTCGGACCGCCCTTTACAATATCCGCCAAAAACGCAAGACCGAGGCGATTGATAAACATATCGACAATATCGATAAAAAGATCTCCGAGAGTGAAAAGATCATCCATGAACTGCTGAATTTCGCCCAGATCAAGATTCCGCGTTACGAGAAGGTCGTCGTCTCCAAGGCCCTTCGGGAGGTCTTGGAGCAGTGCCGCCAGCGTTATCCCAATCATCACGTCAAGGTCAAGATCAAGCGCCAGGGCCTGCGTTCTGACGCGAAGCTGGAGGCGGATCCCGTCCATCTCAACGAGCTTTTCATGAATATCCTTGATAATGCCTTTCAGTCCATTGTGGGACAACAGGGAACGTTGGAGATCCATATCGATTATGACAAAAAAGATAATTCATGCCGGATGACCTTCAGAGATAGCGGGGAGGGCATTCCCCCGGAATCGTTGCCGCATATTTTTGATCCTTTTTATACGACCCGCGTGAAGGGAACCGGACTGGGTTTGTCGATCTGCAGTCAACTGGTGAATTTGCACAATGGCCGGCTGGATATCAGTAGCCAAAAGGGGCGGGGGACCATGGTTACGCTGGAGTTGCCCATTAAAGGGAAAAGGTAAGGGCAAGGGTGATACAGACCGAAAGCGGAGGGCGAAGATGTCTTGTCCCGTTTCGGCTGATCTTGAAGAGAAAATAAAGGGGTAAAAGAGCCGGGAGGACCTTATGAAGAAAAGACTTTTAATGATAGATGATGACATCCTTTTGCGTCAGGAATTAACCCCCGTTTTGGAAAATACCGGGATCAGCGTGACCGCGGTCGGGTGCGGGGAAGATTCTTTATGCATCGCTTCCAAAGAAAAGTTTGATGTCGCCTTGGTGGATATCCGTTTGCCCGATGGCGAGGGAGTCGATCTGATTCCCCGCTTGAAACGGCACCGCCCGGATGCCGTTTATCTGATCATGACGGCCTACGGTTCGGTGGAGAGTGTGACCCGGGCCCTGAGGTATGGTGTTTTCGATTATATCTTTAAGCCTTTTCAGATTGACGACCTGCTTAGGACGGTCCGGCGGGCCTTCGTCATCTTGGAGGAAAACGATGTGCGCGAAAAGAGATACCGCCGGTGGGTGTTCGAACGGGATGTTTTGTTGAAGAAGATCGATGTCCTCAGACGGTTGAATCAGATCTACCTGGAGAGGGAGCAGGAGGTCCGCGGGCTCAAACGGGAGGTCAATGATCTGCTGCAGAGCATGAACAGGACCGCACGTTACAAGGAATGTCTCGATGATTGATGCGGATGTCGAACCGGGGCCCGGGAGAATCTAACGGGTCATCCAGGACAGGAAGAGAACGGATCTTCCTGTTTTTTATTTTTGAGTCCTTGATTAAATCGATTATAATAAAAAAATCTGATTGTTCGGAATCTTTATAAGACCTGCCGGGCTCACGGTAAGACAAGGAGGCCTGTTTATGATTCGGTTTGCGGTGATCATGCTTTTGAGCGTTTTATTGGCTGGCGGTGGCTGCGGCCGGCCGTCGCGCCCCGCGCTTACGATCGACGGGATTTCTTTTTCCCCTGCTGAGTTTAATCGGGCCTTTGGGCATTCGCGTTTCGCCGATACGGGCGTGGCCGGGC
>CAZBSU010000201.1:0-3573 GCA_964494745.1 uncultured Planctomycetales bacterium
CTAAAGCGGACATTTCATTAGTAAATCAAAGCGGACACATCACTATTTAACAACATCATTAAATAATACCCATGTCCAAATAGTCTTTTTGTGTTAGAATGAGGCGACCGCCAATCAGTTAATCCGAACATTTTTTCGATGACGCGATTTTTTCTTTTATTGCTTGTTTGTTTGCTCGGGACGGGATGCGCCAAACTGGCCCATCTTCAGCAATTGTTGACCTTGAAGGCCTATTCCGAAGATAAGGACCGGCAGGAAGAGTTTGTCCGTCAGCATAATGAGCGTTTTGGCCGTTTGATGGAAGCGGTTCGAGACCAAACCATCACCCGGTATGAGACTCGACAACAAATTTTGCGTGATTTCGGGCCCCCGGTCTTCAAAAGGAAAGAGGGCGCGGGGGGCCAGGGCCGTGAGCAGTGGCTTTATCGCGAGGCCACGGCGTATTTTGAGGGCGACCGGGTATATTTTTATTTTGATAACCAGGGGAATATGACGGATTGGGAATATGTGAATCTGCCTTCGGTTTCCTAAGCCTAAGACCAGAACCGCATCCCTGGGCGGGCCTTTTAGGTGGTTGGGGAGTTCTTTCAGCTAATAAACAGGAGGTTTTATGGCCAAGATAGAGGTGATGAAGCTTAAGCCCCAAGAGCGCGAAGCTATGGGAATTCCCGCCGAACCGGTGGCAAGCGATCCCTGGATGCTTTGGGACTGCGGACCCTCGGCTTTTCCATGGCATTATGATGAGACCGAGAGGGCCTATTTTTACGAAGGCCGAGTGAAGGTTTTGACCGATGACGGCGAAACCGAAATTCAAGCTGGGGATTTCGTTGTCTTTCCCTCCGGGTTGGATTGCCGTTGGGAGGTCTTCGAAAAAGTCAAGAAGGTCTATAAATTCGACTAACGGCGTTTTGTTCGTTATATCAAATCGACCAGCGACCCAGGGAGGGCAGGATGGGACGTTCTTCCAAAAAACCCCGCAAAAACAAACTGGATCCCGGGCAGTTCGGCTCGGTACGGGAGTCTCAAAAGAAGAAAGAGAAGGACTGGTCGTTTGACGATATTCTGCGTTCCAAAACGCGCCGGCGTTAAACTGACCCATGCCGTCGATCCGCTTGGTATTAGACGAGATTTTTCACCGCCTTTTTGATCATTTCGGTCCGCAACACTGGTGGCCGGGGCGAACCCGTTTTGAAATAATCGTCGGGGCGATCCTGACTCAAAACACGAACTGGGGCAATGTCGAGCGCGCCATAGCCAACCTGCGCCGGGCCGGCGTTCTCAATCCGTCAGGATTGGCTCGGCTCACGCGGCCGCGTCTGGCCCGGCTGATCCAGCCGTCCGGCTATTACAATATCAAGGCCGACCGTTTGAAACATTTCGTCAAATTTTTGATGCGGGAATATGACGGGCGTTTGGCAAAGATGTCCCTTGAACCCTGGCCGGTTCTACGGTCCCGATTATTGAATGTCAATGGTATTGGGCCGGAGACCGCCGATTCCATCCTCTTGTATGCCTTTAACAAACCGGTCTTTGTTATTGACGCCTATACCTTCCGTATTATGTCCCGGCATAAAATTTTTAAGGGGCCGGTGGATTATGCGGCTTTGCAGAACCTTTTCATGTCGCATCTCAAATCGGATTGTCGGCTCTATAACGAATATCATGCCCTTTTGGTCCGGGTCGGCAAAGAATTCTGCCGTCCCCGGCCCCGATGTCATGCATGTCCGCTCAAAGAGATGCTTCCCCGTGACTTTACAACCGTTAGGGGCTTCGATATAATGGAAGGCAGGTAAATTTTTTTAATATCCCTCAAAGGAGGACAAGAATGGTTGAATACTGGGCGGGATTGGAAGAGGCTATTTGGAGTGTTGGTATCAAAATTTTTATGATCGTGTGGTTCATCTTTGTTCCGATAGCCATAACAGCCCGTTTGGAAAGAATCATAAAATTGTTGGAAGAAAAGTGACGTATTGACAATAAGTTAACATCTTTTTTAGGAGGGTCATTATTTTTATGCCTGGGCCGGTGATCATTCATGTTGATTGCGATGCCTTCTTTGCCGCTGTCGAACAGCGTGACAATCCGGCTTGGCGCGGGAAACCGGTTATTGTCGGGGCGGACCCCCGCGGGGGCAAGGGCCGCGGCGTGGTTTCAACCTGTTCGTATGAGGCGCGCCGATACGGAATCCATTCCGCGATGCCCATCTCGATCGCCTACCGAAAGTGTCCCCACGCGGTTTTTGTCCGGGGCCATTACGCGAAATATCAGGCCATATCAGAAGAGATCTTTGAGATCTTTAATCGATATAGTCCCGAGATTGAGCCGGTCAGTATTGACGAGGCCTTTTTGGATATCACCGGGAGTTTTCATTTGTTCACAAGCCCGAACGATCTGGCCCGTGATTTGAAGCAGTCGATTTATGATCAGGTCGGATTGACGGTATCGGTCGGTATAGCTCCGGTCAAATTTGTGGCGAAGATCGCTTCTGACCTAGGCAAACCCGACGGTCTTATAGAGGTCCAGCCGGACAGGGTTCTGGACTTTTTGTGGCCGCTGGATGTGGGCCGGCTCTGGGGCGTCGGGCCGAAGACCCAGGCCGTCTTAACCGGGATGGAGATCCGCACGATCGGCGACCTGGCCAGGACTTCATCCCTGCCTTTGCAGGATAAGCTAGGGGAAAACGGTTTGCATTTGCACGCCCTGGCTCACGGTATCGATCCTCGGCCCGTGGCGACAGAGGAAGAAACAAAATCGGTCAGTCATGAATACACTTTTGGTGAGGATACGAGCTCGTGGTCCCAGATGAGGTCGGTTTTGCTTGATCTTTCCGAAAAGGTTTCTCGCCGAATGCGCCAAAGCGGTTTGAAAGGCCGCACGCTTACCTTGAAAGTCCGGCTAAAGGGTTTTCGAACCTACACCCGGGCTAAGGGGCTGAGCGGCCGGACGAATTTTGCCGATATTATTTTCAAAGAGGCCCGGGATCTTTTACAAGGGTTTTACCGCCCGGGGATGAAGATCCGGCTGCTTGGGGTTCGTATGACTCATTTCGACGACGCCTATGTCCGGGAGAGTCTGTTCGTCGATCCCACACAAATCAAAAAAGAGGATATCCATCGCGCCGTGGACCGGATTAAGGACAAGTTCGGGGAGAAGGCCATTCGTCGCGGTCGGTGGACGCGGCCGGGCGGAACCCGGCGCCAAGGAGCATCATGTCGAGTATGATGATCATCAGCAGTCTTGCCGGCTTTGCCGTGATTTTGGGGATCTCCGTTTTTTTCCTGGTCCGTTTTGTCCGCAGTGAGATGAAAGTCCATCAGGAGCATTTTCTTCGCCTGGCCCAACAGCAGTTTATGGCCGAGCAAAGCAAGGCGGCGACGGAATGGGAAACACGCCGCCAGGCGGTGGAGAGTTCGGTCGACGGGCTGAAGGACGAACTCGAGCGGTATCGCCAGATGGTCCACGAGTTTGAAAAAGAACGCGATACCCAATACGGCGGGCTGGCCAACGAACTCAAGAACGCCTCGCAGGCCACGACCCGGTTGCAGGATGCCACGCTGCATCTGAATAATATCC
>CAZBSU010000202.1:0-3558 GCA_964494745.1 uncultured Planctomycetales bacterium
AAGTTTCTTTTTTGGTAATCTTCATAAATAATATTGGTCGAATCGTTCGTATTTAAGCAAAAAAAATCCACAAAAACACGTTACCGGTCTTTGTGGACGTCTTTGCCCTTTCGAACATATTAAGATTCAGGACGACACTGCCCTAAACTTATGCAATCTTACCTGCAAAAAGAATTTTTGTCAATATTTTTCTCAAAGATGCCCTGCGCCAAAGACCTTCTCATCGGCTTATCTCTGCCGATCGCATGCCTAACCCGGCCCTAAATAACAGATCACATTCTGTTTCAGCACATCCGCGCTGAGGCAGATACGCAGATCATCTTTCAGCTCATTACCGTCGATCACTCGAACCGCGTGGCCCCATTTTTTTGCCGCCGGCAGAAGGTCAGGTAATTGTTGGCGCACTGTTCGAATAACGCCGCGTTCAACGCATTATCGTAACGCTGCGGATGAATGGCAAAATAAAACATATCCATTTCGACCAGATCGTTGAAGAAATGCGTGCCGAGCGAGACCTCGGGGATCAGGCCTTCATGCATAAGGGCGACTTCGCATAAGACCGAAACCGTGTTGATCTCGGCAAAAGAAACCGGCACGCCCAAGGCGGGGGTGGTGGTGGCCCAGCGGCCCGGACCGATCAGCATGATGGTCGGGGTTTCTTTGTCCCCTTTCAAATGGGTCAGCTGCCCGATCAGTCGCGCGATCGCATAGCGGTCGGAGGTGTTCATCTTGCCATAAACCTCCGGGACAATATAAATAATCCGGTCGATCGTGGTGGCCACGCTGTTGCCGATCACCGGTCCCTGTCCTTCCAGGAACACCCTCTCGCGGGAGATAGACCGCGGGACCTCGATACTTAAAAGATCGCCTTTGATTTGAAACGGCCGGCATTGAACCAGGTTGATCCGGTATTCATCATGGTTAAAAAAGTCCACCGTAAACTCGATATCCACCGGCTGGGAATAGGCTTCCTGCAGGGTCGCCAGCATTCGGCGCATATCCTCGACAAACGCCGTGCGGGAGAAAAGATCATTGAATGTCAGCATCCAAAAAAAAATCCGGCCGCGATCTGCGGAAAATACAAATCCCCGTAGACCGCCCCCGAGACACGCTGGACAAGAAGCCCCATCTGTTCATCGCGGTTCAACAGTCCCCAATGGGCGCGGTAGGCCAGGGCCTCCTCGCTTAAGGTGCTGGCATAAACCTTTTGGACCGCGGCCATCAAACCGTCCAGCCGCTCCTCGGGCGTGCCCTGGTTCGCGCAGAAGATACTCTCGTACTTACCGGAAAAGGCATTCCGTACGCGTCCTCCAGCAGACTTGAAGAACGCACGATAATCGGCGACTGCCCGAAATATTCAAGCATCTCCATGAACTGATCCCGAATGTCTTGAGGAAAAATCCCGTTCAATAAAAGTTCTTTGGCCTGGCGGGCCACCTCGGGATCCCGCTTGCCTGCCGCCGTCAACGTCACTTCCCTGAATCCGATCTCCGTGACCGGGGACCGATAAACTTTGGCCCCGGTGGCCTTGGCGATCAATTGCGACCCAAGGCATATGCCCAATACCGGGATCTCGGCCTCAAAGATCGATTTGAGAAAACGATCCTCCCAAGGAAGAAAAGGGCACTTTTCTTCCTCATAAACATTCATAGGACCGCCGAGCGCGATCACGCCATCAATGCCTGACAGATCCTCGGGCAGGGACTCGCCCCGGTATAATTCAACGATCCGAAGGTCGGGAACCACGGACGACATGGTCCCCGGGCCTTCAATATCGATATGCTTGATGCAAAGAATCACCTTTTATGCTCTCCCGTTTTCTCCACACCTCAGGGGGACACTTTTCACTAAACGCTAACCGCTAATCGCTAGCCGCTAGCCACTAGCCACTAGTTTAGAGCATAAAAAGCATCTCAGCATACGACGGAAGAGGCCATTTTCCCGCCGGGACCAAGGCCTCGAGAGCGTCCACCGTCTTGCGCAGGGACATCATGGCCTCTCTGGTCTTCAGGGCCTTGCCCTTCGCGATCGCGTCTTCCAGTTTATCGATCTTGACCAAAGCCTCCTCGCTTAAGGCCGTGATGGACTTCAGCAGTTTGCGGGCGGCCGCAGATTTGGCCCCGTTCACCTTCTCGACCTTCGTGATCGTGTTGGCCAATTCTTCCTGATACTCAATGACTGCCGGCATGATCAGCGTCTTGGCCATATCCGCGGTCAATTTGGCTTCATAATCGATCGTGATCTCATAGGCCTCGAGGTAAACGTCATGCCTTGAGAACAGCTCTTTCTTGGTCAGCACCCCGTGCTTCTCAAAGACTTTGACGACTTCCGGTTTTTTTAGGGTCGCCAGGGCATCCGGAGTTGTCTTCAGATTCGGTAAACCTCTTTTCTCCGCCTCTTTGATCCAACCTCCACAATAATTATCCCCGTTGTAAATAACCCTTTTATGCTTTTTGATGATGGACTTCAACAGCTTCTGAATGGCGACATTGAGATCCTTTTTGGATTTCTTATGCTTTTCCAGCTCCGTGCAGATCTCATCCAGGGCCTCGGCCACGATCGTGTTCAAAACGATATTCGGGCCTGCCAGACTCATGTTGGAACCCACGGTGCGGAATTCGAATTTCGCCCCCGTGAACGCGAACGGGGATGTCCGGTTCCGGTCCGTGGTGTCCCGCGGCAGCTTGGGCAAAGAATCCACGCCGATCTCCAGGACCTCGGCCTGCTTGCTGCTGAGCGGCCCGCCTTTTTCGATCTGCTCGATGATATCGGTCAACTGATCGCCGAGAAAGATCGAGATGATGGCCGGCGGCGCTTCATGCGAACCCAGGCGATGGTCATTGCCCGCCGAAGCAACCGAGGCGCGCAATAATTCGGCATACGTATCCACGGCCTTGATGATCGCGCACAGCATCACCAGGAACTTGGCATTTTCATGCGGATTATTGCCGGGGGCCAGCCAGTTCTTGCCGTCCGGCCCGACAATGGACCAGTTGTTGTGCTTCCCAGAACCGTTCACGCCGGCGAAAGGCTTCTCATGCAGCAGGCAAGCGAGCCCGTGTTTCTCCGCAACCTTCTGCATGCCTTCCATGCACAGCATGTTATGGTCAACCGCCAGGTTCAGATTTTCGAAGACCGGGGCCACCTCATACTGGGCCGGGGACACCTCGTTATGCCGGGTCGTGACCGGCACGCCGAGTTTCCACATTTCCCTGTCAAAGTCTTCCATGAACCCCATAATACGGGATTTGATCGCGCCGAAATAATGGTCCGCCATCTGCTGATGTTTGGCCGGTTCTTTGCCGAAGAGAGTCCGTCCGGTCTGGATCAAATCGATCCGCTGATAATAATAATCCCGGTCGATCAGGAAATATTCCTGCTCGCCCCCGAGCGTTGCATACGCATGTTTTCCTTTGGAACTGATACCGAACAGTTCACCCAAACGGCAGACCTGCTTGGACACGGCCTTCATGGAACGCAGCAAAGGCGTCTTTTTATCCAGGGCCTCGCCGTTGTATCCGATAAAATACGTCGGGATACACAAGGTCGAACATTTGG
>CAZBSU010000203.1:0-3509 GCA_964494745.1 uncultured Planctomycetales bacterium
ATCCTATTCATGGTATCGTTAATTTCTTGCTCAATATCCCCGGCTGGAAAAATGTCCCTTTAGGAGAGATCGTCAGGCGCGAGCTGCGCGTCCCGGTTATCATCGAGAATGACGTCAATCTTATCGCCCTGGCTGAATGGAAATACGGCAGTGGCGCCGGCGTCAGGAATATGATCTGTGTGACGTTGGGGACGGGTGTCGGCGGCGGCTTGATTTTGAAGAATCAACTTTATCGCGGCGAAGGATATGTGGCCGGAGAACTCGGTCATATCCCGATCCAGGAAGACGGGCCGCCCTGCAACTGCGGTGGCTGGGGTTGTTTGGAACGGGAAGTCGGCAACCGGTATATTCAGGCCAAGGCCGCGCGGCTTTTCCGCAACCCCGGTATCACGCTCGAAGAATTGTGTTCTCTCGCTCAGAAGAATAACACCAAAGCGCTCAGGCTTTGGGATGAGACCGCCATTCATATCGGTAATGCCTTAACCGGGGTGGTCAATCTTTTAAATCCGACCCGGATCGTGATCGGCGGCGGCGTCGCCAATGCCTCCCGGTTCATGTTTAAGACCATCGAACGGACCATCAAACGCCGGGCCATGCGTGTCCAGGCCCGCATGGTCAAGGTCGTGAAGGCCCGGTTGGGCAGCGATGCCGGCATCCTCGGGGCCCAGGTTCTGGTCACGGATGTCCTGCGCCGTAAGAATATGAGTTAACGAAGAGACCCTCATGATGACGCGCCTGTTCGTATTTTTGATTTGCCTCTCGGCGGCCAGCCCGGCCCTTGCCGCATCGAAAGATGTTAAGCAGGGCCAGCCGGTCGAGATTAACGGCGATGAGGTCGTCTACTCGATCGAAGAGAATAAGGTCACGGCCGCCGGGAATGTTTCCGTGATCCGGGACGATATCCGGCTGTATTGCGACCGGGTGGTCTACGACCGGGGCCAGCAGGTTGCGGTCGCCGAAGGACATGTCGTGATTATCCGCGACAATGAACGCCTGATGGGTGACGAAATGACGTTTAATCTGAATACCATGCAGGGCGTGTTCACCAACGGCCGTTTTTTTTCCAATCCTTTTTATGGAGCCGGGAATAAGATCCGGCGGGTGGATGAAAACCATATCGTCATCGAGGGCGGGTATTTGACGACGTCGGATTTTGACGATCCCGAATACCGTCTCTACGCCAGCCATGTCGATGTCTACCCGAAGGATAAGGCCGTGGCGCGGGATGTGCGGCTGAAGATCGGGAAGATCCCTATCCTCTATTTGCCCAAATACACCCAGGATTTGACTGAAAAAGAGCCGGCCATCTTGATGACCCCCGGGTACGACAAGAATTGGGGCGAGTTTTTGCTTTCGCGCTGGCGTTATCATCTGGGGGAAAATGTCAAAGGCAATATCCTTGTTGATTACCGCTCGCGGCGCGGCCTGGCGGAAGGGCTGAACATGAAGTATCAAAGCGAATCCTTCGGTAGCGGTATCATCCGCACCTATTACACCAACGAACGCCGTACGAGCTCCAAACATCATTTTTGGGAAGAGCGCGCGGTCCCGACCGTGGAGCAGGAACGTTTCAAGGGGGAATGGCGGCATCACTGGATCATTGACGAGAAGACCGCGGCGATCTGGCAATACTACCGCCTCAGCGACGACACCTTTCTTAAGGATTATTTTGAGTCGGAATACGAAAAGGAAAGCAGCCCGGAATCCTATTTTCAACTCACGCGAGCCTTTGAGCATGGAACGCTCAGCTTTCTCTCCGATGTGCGTGTCAACCGTTTTACGGATAAGGTCGAAAAGATCCCCGAGGTGAGTTTTATCGTCCCCCAGAAGAAGATCCTGGCGACGAATTTTTATCTCAAGAACACCACGACCTATTCCAATTTCAACAAAAAGACCGCCAACCCCAGCGAGGTTCGCCAAAAGACGATGCGGGTGGACAATGACGGCGAGGTCTCGTATCCCGTCAAGCTGGGGGTTGTGGAGCTTCGGCCCTTCGCGGGCGGGCGCCACACCTATTACAGCCGGACGATCGACCCGGATCAATACGGCTCGATCCGGGGCATCTTCCGGACCGGGAGCGATCTCAGCACGAAATTTTTTCGCGTCTTTGATGTCCACACCAACCGTTGGGGCCTGAACATCGACCGCCTGCGTCATGTCGTTTCCCCGTCGATCGCTTATCAATATACCCATGACCCAACGATCCTGTCATCCGATTTGGATCAATTCGATGCCGTCGACAGTGCCAACCGGGGACATACGCTGACGCTTTCTCTGGAAAATAAGCTGCAGACCAAGCGCGGCCAAAGCGATCTGGATTTGCTGCGCCTGGTACTCGAATCGGACTTTCGTCTCAAAGAGGATCCGGGCCGGCACGGGTTTAATAACGTCAAGGCCGATATCGAGGCCCACCCCTATCCGTGGCTGACGTTGTATTTTGATTCGGAATATGATACGATCGGCGAACAATTGAAGACCGCCAACGCCGATCTCTATCTCAAGGATATGGATGAAAGGTGGAGACTTTCGATCAGCAAACGGTATCATGTGGATGTGGATGATTTGTTGACGACCCAGTTCGACTGGAAGATCAATCCCAAATGGGCCTTCCGTACTTATCAGCGTTATGATTTGGAGACCGGGTCGCTGAAGGAACAGGAATACGGCCTTGTGCGGGATTTGCATACCTGGACAATGGACATCAATTTTAATCAGACCCGGGGCGAAGGCAGTGAGATCTGGGTCGTTTTTACCTTAAAGGCTTTTCCGGAAATCGGATTCGATTTTACGACCGATTTCAATCAGCGCAAGGCCGGGTCGGAGGAAACATCGTCAGACACGGCTTTCGAATAAGAACAAGAAAGGGTTGGCCATGAATATCGCGGTTATTGGTTCCGGTTACGTCGGTTTGGTGACCGGAGTTTGTTTGGCTGAGATCGGGCACAAGGTGATCTGTGTCGACAATAATCTGGAAAAGATCCGCGCCCTCAAACAGGGCAGGGTGCCGATTTACGAGCCCGGCCTGCGCGAGCTGATGAAGAAACTGAAGGCGCGCAAGAGATTGATTTTTTCCAGTTCCGTGCGCGATGCGACAAAGAAATCGGACGTGATTTTTATCGCGGTGGGCACCCCCTCCAAAAAGAGCGGGGATGCCGATTTGACTTATGTGGAAAACGTGGCACGGGAAATCGCAACGCATATGGATAAGTACAAACTGATCGTGGAAAAGTCAACCGTGCCGGCCGATACCGGCAAGCGGATCGAGCGCACGATCCGTTTGAATCTGCCCCGGCGCCTGCACAAAAAGATTGAGTTCGACGTGGCCTCCAATCCCGAATTCTTGCGTGAGGGCTCGGCAATCGAGGATTTCATGAAACCGGACCGGGTCGTGATCGGCGTCGGATCGCGGCGCGCCGAGCGCCTGCTGAAGGAGATATATAAACCGTTAAAAGCGAGATTGGTCGTTACCAACATCAATTCGGCCGAGATCATCAAACATGCCTCCAATT
>CAZBSU010000204.1:0-3460 GCA_964494745.1 uncultured Planctomycetales bacterium
TCGATTTCGTCGAAAACGCCGGATGACGTCAGCATGGCCCAAACCTGATCGGCCTGTCCGTCGCCGATCTCCAGTGCCATCAGCCCGCGCGGCGTCAAAAGATCCTTGCCCGCGGTGATCATCCCCCGGATGAACTCCAGCCCATCCTGACCGCCATCAAGGGCCGTCAGCGGCTCCCGGCGCACCTCATCCGGCAGACTCGCGATCTGCCCTCGGGGGATATACGGCGGATTTGAGATAATCATATCAAACTTTTCTCCCCGACGAAAGACGGATTTCACAAAATCCCAAAAGGGCCGGCACACAAACGTTATTTGCTTCGAGACATGATGGCGATGCGCATTGAGGGCGGCGATACTTAAGGCCCCGGCCGATATGTCAACGGAAACGATACGGCTCTGCGGTAGGCCGCGCGCCAAACTGATCGCGATATTGCCGCTGCCGGTCCCGCATTCCAGAACGGACTCTCGTTGCGCCGGCCCGCGTCTGATCCGACGCAAGGCCTCGGCCACCAAGATCTCGGTCTCGGGCCGGGGGATAAAGACCCCCTCGTCCACATAGAGAACCAGGTCCATAAAATCGGCCCGCTTCAGGATGTATTGAAGCGGCTCTCCCTGACGACGGCGGCGATCAATCTTGGCGTATTGTTCCTGTTCCGCCCGGGTCAGGGGATGCGGGTCAATGAACAAATCAACTCGCTCACAACCCCGCAGGCTCGTCATGATCAATTCGTGCTCGTTCATATCTTAAGGTGACTGGCTTTCCATCTTGGTCTCGGCCGCCATCAAGGCCTCGGCCACCGGGTCCAAATCACCGTCCATAATGTTCGGGAGTTTATAGAGGGTCAATCCGATACGATGGTCGGTGACGCGACGGTCGGGATAATTATAGGTACGGATCTTTTCACTGCGGTCTCCGCTGCCGATCTTGGCCTTGCGTTCTTTCATCTCTTTATCGACATTCTCGCGTTGCATCTTGTCGAGCAGGCGCGCCCGCAGGACCCGCATGGCCTTCATCTTATTTTTCAGCTGGGAACGTTCATCCTGGCATATCACGACCAACCCCGTCGGCAGATGGGTGATCCGGATGGCCGAATCGGTCGTATTGACGCTTTGCCCGCCCGGGCCCGAAGAACGAAAGACATCGATCTTCAGATCCTTCGTGTCGATATTGACTTCGACCTCGTCAGGTTCGAACAGGACCACGACCGTTGCGGCAGATGTGTGAATCCGGCCGGAGGCCTCCGTGACCGGAACGCGTTGGACGCGATGGGCGCCGCTTTCCCATTTCAGATGGCGGGATGCCCCGGCACCCCGGACACCGAAAACAACCTCCTTGAAACCTCCGGCCTCGGACGGATGGCTGTTCATGGGCTCGACCTTCCACCCTTTACGCTCGGCATAACGGGTATACATCCGATAAAGGTCTCCGGCAAAGATCGCTGCCTCCTGCCCGCCCGTTCCGGCCCGGATCTCCATGATGAGATCCCGGTCCTTTTCTTCCCGCTTGGGCGAAAGGAGTTCCCGCAATTGTTCCTCGAGACAGTGGCTTTGCTGCTCGAGATCCGCGATCTCCGCCCGCGCCAACGGCTCGAAGTCCGGCTCATGTTTTTCCCTCATCATGGCCTGCAATTCATCCCATTGCCGGCGGACATCCTGGTATTCCCGGAAGGTCTCGATCAGCGGGTGCAACTGACCGTATTCCTTGGCCAGCTTCTGGTATTCCGACTGGTTCTGGATCACCTCCGGACGGCTCAGGAGTGTTTCCAATTCCTGATGGCGCTGGACAAGGGGTTCGAATCTTTGGGATATGTTCATTTTTTCTTATAACGCTGTTTGAAGCGCTCGATCCGGCCGGCGGAATCGACGAATTTCTTTTCACCGGTATAAAACGGATGGCATTTCGCGCATATCTCAACCCGAATGTTCTTCTTGGTTGAACGCGTATGCACGACCTCCCCGCAGGCGCAGGTGATCGTGGTCTCTTCGTATTTGGGATGGATTTTGTCTTTCATGCTAGGACTCCTTTTCCTGCTTTTGTTATCTGTTCATGTTATCCAAAAACTGTTCATTACTTTTAAATTTCGACAATTTGTCGATCAGCAACTCCATGGACTCAGCCGCATTCAGATCATTAATGGCCTTGCGCAGAAGCCATATCCGCTGCAGCACGTCCTCCTTCAGCAACAGCTCTTCATGCCGGGTATTGGACCGCTTGATGTCAATGGCCGGATAAATGCGCCGTTGAAAAAGGCTTCGGTCCAGCTGCAGCTCCATATTGCCCGTGCCCTTGAATTCCTCAAAGATGACCTCATCCATGCGGCTGCCGGTATCCACCAGCGACGTGGCGATGATGGTCAGACTCCCGCCTTCGTCAATGGAGCGGGCCGCCCCGAAAAAGCGTTTCGGTTTATGCAGGGCATTGGAATCCACGCCGCCGGAAAGGATCTTGCCGCTGTGCGGGACCACCGTGTTGTAGGCACGCGCCAAACGGGTGATGCTGTCCAGCAAGATCACAACATGCCGCTTATGCTCGACCAAACGCTTGGCCTTCTCCAGGACGATCTCGGCGATCTGGACATGCCGGTCGGCCGGTTCGTCAAAGGTCGAGGCGATAACCTCGCCCTGGACACTGCGCTGCATGTCGGTGACCTCTTCCGGCCGCTCGTCGATCAGCAAAACAATCAACACCAGATCAGGGTGATTTCTGGTGATCGAGTTGGCGATCTTCTGCAACAGGACCGTCTTCCCGCTGTAGGGCGGGGCCACGATCAGGGCCCGCTGGCCTTTGCCGATCGGCGTCAGCAGGTCCATGATCCGCATCGAGATCTCTTTGGGATTTGTCTCCAACACGATCCGTTCATGCGGATACAGGGGTGTCAGGTTATCGAAAAAGATTTTCTCTTTGCTTTTTTCCGGGTTTTCGTAATTAACCGCCTCCACCTTAAGCAGGGCAAAATATTTCTCGCCTTCCTTAGGCGGGCGGATGTGACCGCTGACATGATCGCCGGTCTTAAGATCAAAACGCCGGATCTGGGACGGCGAGATATAAATATCGTCCGGGCACGGCAGATAATTATAATTCGGACTGCGCAGGAATCCGAATCCTTCCGGCAGGATCTCCAGGGTCCCTTCCCCGAACATCAATCCTTCTTTCTCGGCCTTGCCCTGCAGGATCTTGAAGATAAGCTCCTGTTTCTTGATCCCGCTGATGCCGTTGATGTTCATATCTTTGGCCAGCTTCGTCAACTCGGACATCTTCATTTCCTTCAGGGCGCCAATGTCCAATTGTTCGTTCGTCTTCACAGCGCTGGCCGAAAAATTTGATTTCTTGTCAGTTTTCTCGGCATGACTCGATGCATTTTTTTCCATCTTGTTTCCCCTTTGATTTTTCATTTCATTTTAATCCGTAAATTTCTTCCGTATTTTTCACGACCGTTCCAGGACCTCTTCCTGGACTT
>CAZBSU010000205.1:0-3428 GCA_964494745.1 uncultured Planctomycetales bacterium
CTGGAACAGCGGGTTTTCTTTTATCCCGTCTCCCGAATGATCAAAAAATTTCCTCATCTCCATCCCGGCCCGCAGATGCCTGACTAATAATTCAAAGAAACGAATGGCCCGCGAATGCCGTAAGATCATCCGGGTCCGGGCCCAAAACGAGTCGGGTTTGACCAGCATGTGTCGGTCATTCACGCCGATCATAGCGATGATTAAATGGGGACGGTATTGCTCAAGCCATTTGGGCAGGATCTGAAGAATATCAAGGGAGCTTTTGGAAACCATGCCCTTATTGATGACCTCCATCCGACGCTGGGGGTAACGGCGGCGCAGGATAGCTTCCAATTGCGAGGGATAAGAGTCCTGACCACCCAGGGCCGTGGTGGACTCACCGATACAGAGGATACGAAATGCCCCGGTCCCCAAGGAACCGCGGTTGGCCCGATCCTGCAACTGAAAAAACAACCACCCCCCTGCCCGCAAGGCACCCTCCAATAACAACAAAGAAAAGGCGATGCCGAGCAAGAGCAGTCCGATTTTCTGCCGGATCGTCGTCAGGGGCATGATGAATCGTCTGGGTCCCGATACGGAAGGATTTGTTTGATACGAAAACAGTCCTTATCGCGAATCAAGCAGACCGTATAACGGCTGTCTTCGATATTGGCGCAGACCAAACGGACCTCAAAAGCGGCCTTGGAAAGGACGGCAAAAAGCGTTTGGATTTCGCGGGACGGGATCTCATACGGCCCATCAAAGATCCGCAGACCCAGTTTGACCTTTTCCGACGGTTTAAGAAATCCCACCCGGTCAAACCTTAAGGTCACATCCTTTTTAAAATCGTAGTCCAGGCGGCATTGGGTGTCTTCCAAATGGATGTCCTTGGCATAGCAATTCCCCTCATTTTTCAAAAATATGCCAGGCTTGCGAGGATTTATCTCCATCGTTATGACCGGGATGAGCTGCCGGCGGGTTTCGGACATCAGACTCTTTTTGAGCCGCCTTATTTTCCATAAAGCAATAATCAAAGCCGAACCTAAGCCGCCGATGATGATTTCTCTATACCACAGCATGATCCATTCGGACATTTATCTCTCCTCCATGAACAAACAATGTTTCCTCAGAATTGAACCCGCGGCCGATTTTCTAGCATCTTAAACGCACTCCCCGGAACAAAAAAATCGATCACCACAAGGCCCCGGCAACCTTGCCGTGTCAGTCCGGGCGGCCTGCCTAAGGGGACCGGCCGGACTATAATTTCTTTTTCTGGGGTTTAGAACGGCTCAGTTCCCGGGCGCAAAATCGAATAAACTTGCGGGCATCCTCATCAACAGGCTCACGCAAACGGACGCCGATAAGATAGTCCCTGCTGATATAACCCGTCTCCCGCACCCAGACAACCGTCGTGTTCAAGTTCAATTTGTCGCCGGGAGGGATCTGGATCTCCAGGGACAAATCCTGGCCGACATCCACGCCCTGGGTCGACAAAAAACACAATCCGGTGGCGCTGACATTTTGCGTCAGGCCGACGGAAATATGCCTTTGATATCTTGAGGCCCGAAAGGCAATGGGGAGTTCGGCATCAATACGGTGACAACGTCTGCGGTCCTGCATCATAACCTCTTTCGGAATACATTCAACAGATCCGGTTTCATTGATCCCAAGAAAGCTGGTTGGGGATATCCAATGCTGGCTTGGCCAAAAGATATCCTTGAACGGCCCCCACGCCGAGCTGGCGGATCATCTCAAGCTCGGTCTTTTTTTCGACACCTTCGGCAACGGTGACAATCCCATTCTTACGGCAAAAACTGACAATCGATTCAACGATGCTTTGTTTCAAAAGGCTGTCCTGGATGTTGCGCACAAGGAACATGTCGATCTTGACGTAATCCGGCTCCGTCTCGGCGATCGTGTCAAGACTGGCGTATCCGTTGCCCACGTCATCGATGGCAATATGAAGACCGGTCTTCTTCAGGTCATGCACCTTGCTGTGAAAAAGAACAAAATCATTGATCGCCATGCGTTCGGTCATCTCGAGCACGATCTGCCGGCCCGGGATCTTATGTTCCTCCAAAACCTGGGCGGTGAATTTTTCGTGTTCGATCAGATACGGCATGCAATTCAAAAACAGACAACCCGGACGCGACAAATCGTTCCAGAGGACAAAGGCCTTTTCCCAACACAGCATCTCCAGCTCGTAATACATGCCATACGTCAAGGCGGCCCGGAATAAAAATTCCGGATTGCTAACGGGCCCGATGGTCGGCGGACGGCTCAAGACCTCGTAGCCCAGAGGTTTCTTGGACTGCAGGTCAAAAATCGGCTGGAAAAAAGTCTTGATGTCGGATTCCTTGATAATCCGTTTGACCTCGCGGATCAAATTATCCTTTTCTTTGACGAGATAATCATTGAACCGGCTCCGGCGCAACAGCGCCTCAACCCGGGCGATCAGCTCCTCGTTGTCATAAGGCTTGGTGATATAATCATCCGCGCCGACATACAAACCCTCGATCCTTTCCGTCAAGGTGTCCCGGCCGCTCACGATCATGATCGGGATATGCCGCAGTCTCTTGTCCTCCCGAATCTTGCGGCAGATGTCCAGGCCTTCCATGTCCGGGAGGCTCAAGTCCAGCAAAACGAGATCCGGCCGATGCCGAATCTTGGCCAAGGCGTCTGCCCCGGTTGAGGCCACGATCACGCGATATTCACGACCCTGCAACAATCCCGCCATAAGACGCGAAAGGTTCGGATCATCGTCAACTATTAAAATATTCGCCCGCATAATAAATGTGAAAATTCCCGGACTGCATCACCCGATCTTATCGCCGCTGGGACTGCTGAATAAAATATCTGATGGAACGGTCATAGGTCTTTTCCGCCTCCGCATTAAAAAAACATGCCGGAACCTCCCCCTGATCCAGATGATACCGCAAACACTCACAACAGATACCTTTGCGGGGGCACCCCGGATACGTGCAGTTGCACCGGCGAAGGTTTCGCTCTTGATTGGAACAATCCATGAACGCGGTCGATCCTCTTTATGCCATCCAAGGTTATCGCAAAGAAGGCGGTGACAGGTCTATCAGGCGCTCCACCTTCATCTCGATCACATATTGGGGCTGGGGCGGCAAATGGGCCTCGAAATGCTTGGAGGCCTTCGCCGACGACCGCACCCCACGCACCACCCGGCGGGATATCCGCGCCGTCATCTTCTCCTCCCAGCGCGCCAAGACCCCGGACGGGATCTGGGTGCGGGGCAGAATAAGACCGCGGCCCTGCAGGGTGTACCCCTTGAAAGAATGCTCATCCACCGCCGTGAGGCTCATCCGGTGATCCTGCTTGAGGTTGCGAAAGGTCCCGCGCAGATAGAGGTCAACGATCAGGATCCGTTTCTCTTCGGGCAGCGCCACCACACCTTTGGCCGAGCAATGGATACGTCCCTG
>CAZBSU010000206.1:0-3421 GCA_964494745.1 uncultured Planctomycetales bacterium
CCCGCCGATACCGAAGCTGGTCCGCAGCGGAGCCGCCGAGAGATAATCCAGAAAACAGCAATGGATATCCGGGAAGTATGACATGAACGCAAACCCCTTGACCTTCCCGTTTGGGCCATCGGCCACCAGTAAGACGGGGATCAAAATGCGCGGTCGCGGATGCTCAAAAGCGTCACGGATACGATTAATATCCCTCGGACTCAGCTCATCGAACTGGGTGCGCAGGATATGCTCGATCTGGGTGATGGCCGCGCGATTGCGCGGCAGGATATTGTCATGGACCTGACGGATACGAAACATTTTTTGTTGTCCTTACGCGATCGTTCTTCCTATCAGTAGGATAAAAAAATCCTCCCAAAACTCAAGGACTCATCAAAAAAACAAATCCCTGAATGATCGGGAGGATTGATGGGAATCAAATCAGACGTTCTTACCGAACAACCCTAACGGACGTGGCCATGCGGGAACCTTCCGTGATGGTAATGACCACTTGGTCATACCGGGACAGACGGCTCATGTCATCTTCATCCACGACGAACTCTTTGCGGCGACCGTCTTCGGCGTCACGGATCGTCACCTGGTTGCTGCGCTCGTTCATCGCAATGATCGTCCCGCGCACCTCGATCATCCGCGGCGCATACCGCGGTGTCGCGGCGCGACGGGTCGCGGCCGGCTTGGTTACCGCGCCGCCATCCTGTTTGTTCCGCCGGTTCCAGTCGATCAACTGGGCCGAAGCCGGCGAAAGCGTTGCAAGAACGAATACGGCCGTGAAGATTCCTGCAACAACTTTACTCATAAGCCACCTCCTTATATGAAAGATAAGTAAGAAAGCCTGCTTAACAAATTCATCATAAATATTTTAGCATAAAAGTCAATAAAATTCCCAGCATCCTCTTGCCCCGAGCCAGCGTCCGGGTTTCTAAGCCGGGATATCCCATATCTGGCGGGCATATTCCCGGATCGTCCGGTCGCTGGAGAACATCCCGGCCCGGGCCGTGTTGATAATCGACCGCCGCGTCCAGTCCTCCCGGTCCTGATACGCCTCGGAAACAGTCTCCTGGATGCGGCAATAGGCGTCAAAATCCGCGCAGACCATAAAAGGATCATGGTTATACAGACTGTCCAGGATCGGATCGAAGATCCCGGGATGAAAAGGCGAAAAGAAATTATCCCGCACCAACTCCAGGCAGGCCTTTAACGCCGGCGACGCCTCCATGAATTCCTGCGGGTGATATCCCGTATTTTTCAGGGCTTCCACGTCCGGCGCCTTCAGCCCGAAAATAAAAATGTTATCCGGCCCGACGGCATCGGCGATCTCGATATTGGCGCCGTCCATGGTCCCGACGGTCAAAGCGCCGTTGAGCATGAATTTCATGTTCCCGGTTCCCGACGCCTCGGTCCCGGCCAGGGAGATCTGTTCGGAAAGATCGCTGGCCGGAAAGATTTTTTCCGCCAGGGACACCCGGTAATTCTCAAGAAAGACGACCTTCATCTTGTCGCGCACGGCCTTGTCGCGGTTGACGACATCCGCGATGCTGTTGATGAACTTGATGCTGAGCTTGGCCATGGCGTAACCGGGCGCGGCCTTGCCGCCGACCATGTAGGTCCGCGGCTGGAAAAAGTCATCGCGGTGATGCTTGATCTTGAGATACTGCGAGATGATGAACAGGCCGAAAAGGATCTGGCGTTTATATTCGTGGATGCGCTTGACCTGAACGTCAAACAAGGATTCGGGATTGACCGCGATCCCGCAGGTCCGGCGGATGTATTCGGCCAGCCACTGTTTATTGCTCTCCTTGACCTGCCGCCACTTTTGGCGGAAGCCTTTTTGTGCCGCCGATTTCTCGAGCCTTTGTAATTCCTCGAGGCGGACCGTCCATTTGTCACCGATCGTCTCGGTGACAAGATCGGACAGGAGCGGGTTGGCCTTCAGCAGCCAGCGGCGCTGGGTGATGCCATTGGTCTTGTTGTTGAACTTGCCCGGATAAAATTCGCTGAAATCGCGCAGCATCCGCGTCTTGAGCAGTTCGGAGTGCAGGCGCGAAACGCCGTTGACGGAATGGCTCCCGACGATACACAGATAGGCCATGCGCACGCGCTTGGATTCGCCTTCTTCGATGATCGACATGCGGCGCAGCCGCTCGCCGTCGCCGGGGTATTCGTCCGAGACCTCGTTCAGGAAACGCGCGTTGATCTCATAAATGATCTGCATGTGCCGGGGCAGCAGGCGTTCCAGCCGCTCCACCGTCCAGCATTCCAGGGCCTCGGGCATCAGGGTATGATTCGTGTAGGCAAAGACGCGCACCGTGACATCCCAGGCCGTCTCCCAATCCAGGTCGAAATCATCCATCAAGACCCGCATCAGCTCGACGATCGCCAGGGTCGGATGCGTGTCATTGAGCTGGATCGAGACCTTGTCCGGCAGTTGGCGCAGGTCGTCGTTCTCGCTTTTGAAACGCCGGATGATATCGGCGATCGCGGCCGCGGTCAGGAAATACTCCTGCTTCAGGCGCAGTTCCCGGCCGCGACTGATATCGTCATTCGGATAAAGGACCTTGGAAATGACCTCGGAAGAAATCTTGTCATGGACCGCGGCCTCATAATCCCCGTGCTTGAAATAATGGAAATCGAATTCCTCGGTGCTTCGGGCCGACCAGAGCCGCAGGGTGTTGACCACATCATTCTTGTAGCCGGGGATCGGGAAATCATACGGCACCGCCTGGACATCCTGGGTGTCGACCCAGCGGAAGGTCATGCGGCCGCTGCGGTCATGACTTGTGTCCACCCGTCCGTAAAAACGGACATCGACGCTGTATTCCGGCCGGGCAAACTCCCACGGATTGCCCCACCGCAGCCACTCGTCGGGGAGTTCGGCCTGATAACCGTCGCGGATCTTCTGGTGAAAGATCCCGTAATCGAAACGGATCCCGTAACCGTGGGCCGGGATGCCCAAGGTGGCCATCGAGTCCAGAAAACAGGCTGCCAGGCGGCCCAGGCCGCCGTTGCCCAGGCCCGCGTCCCGTTCCTGCTCGCGGACCTCCTCGATATCAAAGCCCATCTGCTTAAGCCCGGCGGCCAGTTCCTTTTCAAGCCCCAGGTTGTACATGTAATTCCCGAGCAGACGGCCGATCAGGAATTCCATCGAAAGATAATACACACGCTTGACATTGCGTTTATGATACTGCTGCTGGGTCTGAATCCAGCGCTCGACCACGCGATCGCGCACCGCCAAGGCCGCGGCCCAAAAATTGTCATTCGGCGTTGCGGAATAACGGTCTTTTGAGATGGCGTATTCCCGGTTTTCCAAAAAAGAATTGACCAGTCCGTCCTTGGTCATCGACTTGTGGATCGTTTCCCAATCGGGTTTTGGAATCTCTTTTTTAGGTCTCGGCTTTGAGGAACGATTCAGTGTCTTTGTCTT
>CAZBSU010000207.1:0-3409 GCA_964494745.1 uncultured Planctomycetales bacterium
AACAGGTTTTGCGACATAGCCTGCCAACGTTTTCTTGATCCAGTAATGATTGAGCTGATCGAGACTTCCCGTCTCTTCGGCCTCCAAAAGGATCGCGTCCTTATAAAACCCTTCCGACGTAGAACGAATCCCCTCGACCCGCTGCATCAACCCCACCGAATCGGCGGAACTGCCGATATAAAAATGCACGCCGAATTTATGACCGTAGGGATCGATGGAATGCAGGCCAAAAAATAACATTACCGCTGTCAAACCCGACAAAACATACATCATCAAATAAGAACGCTGCTGCCAGTATTTGTTCTTTACAAGAAGATAGAGCCAGGCCGGGATCACGATAAGCCAGAAAAAAACCCGCGAAAGGCACAAGGCTACCGCAAAGAAAGTAAAGCCCAGCCAGGAGCTCAATGATCTTTTCTTAAGATGCCGGACAAACCAAAACATCGTGATAATGATCAAAAATTGGGTCAAAACGGTCTCGACTTTAACAACGTCATAGAGATAATTCATCTTGTAAAAGGCATACAGCAGTCCGGCGGCGATACCGGCCTTCCGTCCAAAGATCATGCTGCCTGTCCCCGCCAGAAACAGCGCCGCCGCGAGGCTTAACAACAACTGGAACAGATAAAACGCAAGCGGCCCTGTCGAGAATATTTGATATATCGTTTTAAGATAGGCCACAAAGACCGGATACCCGGGCATGCGCAGATCCAAAGGGTGGTCTTGGAGGAGATTACGGGCCAATAAGTCATACTTGAACGGGTCCGATTTGGGAAGCGGATGATGCAGAACCGGCTGGGAAACAACATCAAAGATAAAAAACAAACGGGAGCACAAGAGAACCGCGACCAGGGCCGCAACCAGCCAGGCCGGCCAGGGCATTCGGGTCAAGACAGGATGACAACATTTCAAAAGGCTCATATCAATCCGTGATCAACGCCGGCGCGTGAAACATAGATTTGGCCGCCAGCGGGGGAACCCGACCGGTTTCACTGATCACGGCGTCAACCGGCAACTGCCGCTCCGTCTGGCAGGTCCCGTCCCTAGGCGAGGCATCCGGAACGGTGATCTGGGCCTGCGGCTCGAAACTCCTAAAATGACGGGCCATGGATTCTATCCGGGTGTTTCTATAAAAAGCTGGGATCATAACCGGAATATCCATGCCTTTATGCAAAGTTAAGCTATTATAACAGCCCGCCCGGGAGACACCAACAAATTATCTTACCCCGTGCAGAAAATTAAAAAAATACCCCGTGAACACAATCCCGGCCGCGGTGATGCCGAAAAAAAGCAGAATCAGTTTCAGGCGCATGGCCCGTCTGAGCATGACGGCTTCGGGCAGGCTCAAGGCGGCAATGGCCATCATCAAGGCCAGGGCCGTGCCCAACGGAATCCCCTTTTGAAAAAGAACGATCGCGATCGGCACGATTGCCGCGCAACTCCCGTACATCGGCACACCCAATAACACCGCGATCGGCACCGAGAACACCCCTGTCTTGTTGATGATATTCTGAACCGCTTCCTGGGGCACGTAGTTATGGATAACCGCCCCGAGCCCGACACCGGCCAGGACCCAAACCCAAATCCGTTTCACGATCGATACCGACTCATTCAGCCCGAAGCGCAGCCGGTCCTTGAATCGGGCATAAACCGGCTCGTCCGATCCCTGGGCGCGTTTGCCGATCAAATCCGGCTCCAATTGCGGCTCAAGATTCATCCGCCCGAGGACCAATCCTGCAGCAACGCCGATGAACAGCCCGCTGAGGACATAAAGGCCGGTGATCTTCCATCCGAAAAAACCGACCATCAAGACCACGAGATATTCATTGATAAGAGGCGAGGTCACCAGGAAGGAAAAGGTGACCCCCAAAGGTACTCCGCCTTCCAAAAAACCCAGGAATAACGGGATCGAAGAGCACGAACAAAAAGGCGTCACCGCACCGAAGGCCGCTGCCGCCAGATTGGCCAGGATGCCTTGGCGACTCATCCAGCGCCGGATGGTCTTTCGGGGGAGATACGTCCGGATGACTCCGATGAGCGCGATCAGAAAAAACAGCAAAAAAAGGATCTTCACGGTATCGTAGAGAAAAAAATGCACGACCGCCGTGAAGGTGGCCTCGGGCGCCAGCCCCAGGAGGTCGTATACCGCCCAATCGATCCCCCTTAACAGCATGACCGATCCTTGTCTTTGGAACAGCAGCAGGACGAACGGGCCTTCTGTTGCAATTTCTTATCCCATCTCTCCAACAGATTCTTCCAAAAGCCTTTTTTCACTTTTGTTTCGGGCTGTTTCGACTCAGCCATTCCATCCCTCCTTACATAAAAAGGAGGTCGCGGCCGGCCGGCCGGGACCTCCGTTCAAATGAGACAAAACCTATTCCACCTTGGTTTTCATGTCTTCAAGAATGGCCTGCAGGTCATCTTCATGCTCGACCTCATCCTCAAGGATCTCCAGAACGACATGATAGGTCAGCGGGTCCTTGCCTTCAACCATTTTGAGTAGCTTGCTGTAAACCGCGATCGCGCACTGTTCGCCTTTGATATTCTGTTCAAGCAGCTTTTTGGTATTCGGATCCGCGGGCTCATCATATCCGCAGTTGGTTTCTTTCTTCCAGGCATCCGGACTCAACAACGGGGTCCCCCCCAACTGCAAAATCCGTTCGGTCAGCATTTCGGCATGTTTGAGCTCTTCCTCGGCATGCTCCTTGAGTTCACCGGCAATAATCCCGCGCATCCGGCCGACCGCGACTTTTGAGCCAACCCAGTACTGATAATAAGCCAGCCATTCATCCGCCAGGGCCTTGTTCATCAACTTGAGCAGTTCGTCAACGTTGACGCCTACGATCTCTCTGCCTTTGGTTCCCATTCTTTCTTCCTCCTTTTTTTTGACAGGCCGGGCATGTTCCTTTCAGCACGACCTGCTGACCGATTACATCGTATTTTTTCCTGATCCCCTCCGGCACGGGCAATCGATCGAAATCCGGATTGTAAAAATCGATAATCACTCCGCAGTGCCGGCATTTGATATGATGATGCGGTGCGGTTTCGGTCTCATACATGCGCCCGAGGCCGGAGCATTCGATCGTGTCAAGCAGCCCGATACGGCTGAAACCCAACAGCGTGCGGTTGACCGTGTCAAACGAGATCGTCGGGAATGTCCGTCTGATCCGGCGGTAAACCCTCTCCGCGGTCGGATGACTGCGGTCCCGGACAACCTCGCGGTAGATCGCTGTCCGCTGGGGAGTGATTTTTAGGCGATGGGCCCGGCAGGCCCTTTCAAAACGCTCCATGACATCTCCTCTCGCTGCGCCAATATATAAGAATAACTCTTATTTGTCAATAAAAAGATATATCTGTGTTGTTAAATAGTGATGTGTCCGCTTTGATTTACTAATGAAATGTCCGCTTT
>CAZBSU010000208.1:0-3358 GCA_964494745.1 uncultured Planctomycetales bacterium
GATATTGGCGGTGAGTCCACCCGCCCGGGATCCTTACGCGTTGCTGTTCGCGAAGAGGTGCGACGGATCATTCCGGTTGTCCGACAGTTGGCCAAGAAGACATCCGTACCCCTTTCCGTTGATACCTATAAATCCGAGACCGCCTTTCAGGCCCTGGATGCCGGGGCTGCCATTATTAATACTATTAAAGGGGTTCATCCTGAGAAAAAACTGCTCAAGATGGTCAAGCGCTATGATGCCGCGATCATCTTGATGCACATGAGAGGAACCCCTCGCACCATGCAAAAAGACATAAATTATCGTGATATTTGCGCGGATATCCTGTCGGCTTTGCAAAAATCCATAGAAATTTGCTTGGAAATCGGTATCAAATCAGATAAAATCATAATTGACCCGGGAATCGGTTTCGGCAAGACCGCCGAACAGAATTTATTGATTTTAAACCGTTTAAAAAAATTTTCCCGGCTTAGGGCTCCCATCTTGATCGGGACGTCACGCAAATCCTTTATTGGGAAAGCCCTCAATAAAGACGTGCAAGAGAGGACCTGGGGAACCGCGGCCACGGTTGCGGCCGGGATCCTCAACGGAGTTCATATTGTCCGGGTTCATGACGTCGCCCCGATAAGGGATGTCGTCCGGATAACGGATGCGATCTGCAACGAAAAACTACCGGAGATGCCAACCGAATGAATTTTGTTTTGTGGACCCGAATCATTCCGCCGCTTGAAATCCTGATCCTGTGGTTTGTCTTTTACCGGATCCTGGTTTTCTTCGAGGGCACACGGTCTTTTCAGGTCCTTAAAGGACTGACCGTCCTGATCCTGGCGTTTATTGTCTCGCAGCTGGCCGGTTTCGACACCCTCAACTGGCTCCTGACCAAATTATTCGCCATATCAATCATCGCCTTCATTATCTTATTCCAGCAGGAGATCCGCCTGGGATTGGCCCGCCTGGGGCAACAGCACCTATTCAATATCCAGCTTGAGGAATCCGAAATTATGGCGATCGTGGAAGAGATCACCACCGCGGTCTACAAGATGCAAAAAAACAAGATCGGATGCCTGATCGCGATCGAGAAAGAGGACAAGCTGAAAACTTACATCGAAAGCGGGATCCCCATCGACGCCAAAATCTCCGCCGAGCTCATCCAGTCGATCTTTATGCCGTATTCGCCGCTTCATGACGGCGGGGTCATCGTTCGTTCCGACCGGCTGATCGCCGCGTCGTGTTTATTCCCGCTTTCGGACAATCCCAATTTCAGTAAAATTATCGGGACCCGCCACCGGGCCGCGCTGGGCTTGACCGAGCAGACCGACGCCGTCGTGGTTATGGTCTCGGAAGAGACCGGAGAGATTTCCGTCGCCTCGGAAGGCCGTTTCATTCCGATTGTCAACCGCGAACGGCTCGTGAATATTCTCAAGAACCTCCTGGTCGGGCAAAAAACAAAAACCGCATGAAATCCTGGTTCACCCATAATCTTGTGCTTAAAATCGTCGCCCTGGTCCTCGCCGTCGTTACCTGGCTTTACGTCAATAATGAATTGCTGAAATGACGATCTTCCATTTCCCCGGAGTCGCGATGATACAAACGGGACACATAACGACGGTATCTTTTTACGGAACAGCCTAGCAAGGAAATCCCATGCCGAAACTCGGAGTCAATATTGATCATGTCGCCACCCTGCGGCAGGCGCGGGGAGAGGACGAACCGGACCCGATTCAAGCCGCGCGAATCTGTGAGAAAGCCGGCGCGCACAGTATCGTGTGTCATCTGAGGGAAGACCAGCGCCATATCCAGCTGCGGGATGTCAAGGCCCTAAGAAAAAGCGTGCGGACCCGCCTGAACCTCGAGATGTCCCTTCATAAGGATGTGGTCGCAGCCGCGCTGAGGATCAAACCCGACGAAGTCACGCTTGTGCCAGAACGCCGCCGCGAACTCACGACAGAAGGGGGACTTGACGTCATCAAATATTTTCGGCGGATCACCAATGCCGTCATCCCTTTCCACAAAAAAAAGATCACGGTCAGTTTGTTTATCGATCCGCATCCGGACCAAATCAAGCGCGCCCGGGCCACCGGCGCCTCCATGATCGAACTGCATACCGGACGTTACGCCCTGGCCTCAACCAGCGCGGCCCGGCAAAGGGAACTGAAACGCCTGCGCGACATGACCCGCTATGGCCGTTCCCTGGGACTGATCGTCAATGCCGGCCACGGGTTGAAGTATCACAACACGCGGCCTGTGGCCCGGATCCCGGGCATGAGCGAGCTTAATATCGGGCATTCGATAATCGCCCGGGCCATCGTCGTCGGGCTACATTCGGCGGTAAAGGAGATGATCTCCCTTGCCGGTTGAACAGATCATCGCAGGCAGCGGGATCGAGCTGATCGAAATCGCACGTATCCAAGCGGCCATTCAACGCTGGAACGCACGCTTCCTCAATCGCATCTTCTGTCCTGAAGAAATCAACTATGCCGGGAACCATCGCAACCCCTTTCCGCATTACGCCGCCCGATACGCGGCCAAACAGGCGGTGATCAAGGCGGCTGGCGAATCCGGCCGACTGAGCCGAAAGGACATCAAGGTTTTAAACGACGAGCAAGGCAAACCCCATTGTGTCCTGCCGAGCCGAATTTTTAATGATAAAAGAATACACATATCAATCTCCCATACCCGTACCTATGCCATTGCCAGCGCCTTTATCACGCCACCATCCTGATGTCCATAAGAATAACTTCGGGCATGTCCTGGTCCTGGCCGGATCGCGCTCGATGCTCGGGGCCCCGGCCCTATGCGCCTTGGCGGCCATGCGCACCGGGGCCGGGCTGGTCACCGTGGGCATTCCGCATCGGCTTAATGCGGCTTTGCATAAAAAACTATCCCCGGTCATCATGACGCTGCCGTTACCTGGCACCCCTCAGGGAACTTTGTCCAGCCGGGCGTTTAACGGCATCAAAAAGGTGTGGGATAAATATCAGGCCATTGCGGTGGGACCGGGATTAAGCCAAAACACATCCACACGCAGCCTGATCCGCAAATTAATCGCTGCCGCCCCAGTCCCCATGGTCATCGATGCCGACGGCCTGAATATCCTGGCCAGGGACATAAAATGCTTAAACCTTTCGCCGACATTAAAGATTTTAACTCCCCACCCCGGGGAGATGCAACGGCTAACCGGAATACCATCCCGGACGATCCAGCGCCAGCGCCGTTCCACGGCCCTTGATTTTGCGCGCCGGCATAATGTCGTGCTTGTCCTGAAAGGCCACCGGACCATCGTAGCCGGTCCGAATAAAAAGATTTTCATCAACCAAACCGGAAACGCCGGCATGGCCACAGCGGGCAGCGGGGATGTCTT
>CAZBSU010000209.1:0-3327 GCA_964494745.1 uncultured Planctomycetales bacterium
TAAAGCGGACATTTCATTAGTAAATCAAAGCGGACACATCACTATTTAACAACACCGGACGCCCGATTTATTGACAAGAAAAAATAACTATGCTAAAGTGACCCCATATAATCAATATATTAATAAGATAGATGAAATCTCAATTATTAAAAGAAATTGTCCTGCCGCTGGTTTTTTTTCTAGCCGTTTGCCCGTCAGCCAAGGCTTTTTGGGTCTGGACCCCGGAAACCAACAAATGGGTCAATCCCAAATATGCCGTTAAAGAAACCCCCGAAGACCAACTGGCCGAGGTGCGTAAACTCCTGGGGGCAGCGCGATATGATGATGCCATCCGGGAGAGTCGGAAACTGCTTGAACACTATCCTAAATCCCGCGAAGCGGCTGAGGCGCAATATTTGATTGCCGAGAGTCATTTTCAACAAGGCGATCTTTTGCAGGCCTTTAAGGATTTTCAGGTGGTTGTCGAGAAATATCCTTTTAACGAGCGTTCGTCTGAAATCGTCCGGCGGCAGTTCGAGATCGGGAATCTATTGTTGGAAGGCCAATACAAACGCAATAAGATCGTCAATACGATCGTGGGCGGGGATTATGATGTTATCGAGATTTTCCGAACGGTCATCCGCAATGCGCCCTATGGGGAATACGCCGCTCCCGCTCAATACAAGATCGGTCTTTATCTGCAGGAAAAAGGCATGTATCAGGAGGCCCGGGATGAATTCGAGAAGACCATGAACGATTATCCGCAAAATCAATGGGCCGAGGCGGCGGAATATCAGATCGCCCTGTCGGATGCCAAGCGTTCGGCCGGGCCCCAGTACAATCAGGCCGTAACCCGGGCGGCCGTTGATGAATTTAAAGATTTCGTTGAGGAGAATCCTCAGGCCGAGCTTTCTGACGACGCGCGGGTGGAGATTCAGCGTCTCCGGGAGAAAGAAGCGGAAAACATGTTTTTGATCGCCGAGTTTTATGAAAAACAACGCCAATACGACGCGGCGCGAATTTATTATTCCTCCATCATTGATCAATACCCTAATACCCCCCGGGTTCCTCAGGCCCTGGAAAAGGTCCGGGAATTAAGCCAAAAGAGATGATCAGACACCTTGCCATCGTTCTGGCCCTGCTTTGCAGCGGCATGACAGGCTGCGGTTACACCACCCGTTCGACCTTTATTGATCAGTACCGTTCGGTCCATGTCGCCCCTTTTGATAATTCGATTGACTTCACCTCGGAGAACAGGCGCAGTTTTTATTTTCCTTTGATTGAGGTCAAGGCCCGCAACCAGGTCATGGACCGTTTTCTCTTTGACGGTAATCTGCGCGTGACCGAAAGCGAGGATGCCGACCTGATCATTGAGGGAGAGCTGAGGGATTATACCCGCGGGGCCCTGAGATATACGGATGACGATGACGTCCAAGAATACCGGGTTCAGGTTTTTGCCGATGTGACGCTTAAAGAGAATGCCGGCGGGAAAGTCCTTTGGCGTAAACGGGTCGTCGGAGAGTCGACCTATTTCGTCAGCGGGAGTCTGGCGACGACCGAGTCGGCCGCGCTGGAAGACGCGGTCCAGGATCTGGCCCGCCGTATTGTCGAGCAGGTGATTGAATACTGGTGACAGCTTGTCCGTCGGGCATCGTCCGGCGTATCTTGTTGACGGTGACGGCCGGGGGCTATTTTCGCCTTTTCAGGACGGCCGAAGACCCTCGTGGCGAAGGGCGATGAATCTATGACCTACCTTATTATCGGCGCAGATACCCGACAAAGAGAAACCAAGATCTCTGAGCTGAAAAGACAGCATATCCCAATCCCGGATTCTGTCAGTTTCGATTACGAAATCCTTTATGCCCACCGTTTGGATCCGGACACCCTCCGCAAGGCCCTGCTGGCCCTGCCCGTTTTTTCATCGATCCGTTTTGTGTTGCTGCGTGAGTGCCATAAGTTAACCGAGCACAACCGCGGGGTGATCCGTGAATTTCTTGCCGGTCAGCCGAAGCATCTGCTTTTGGTGATGGAATCCGAGGGCCTCAAGGCCTCGGATCGTTTTGTTAAAGAGATCAAGCCGTATGCCGAGATCGTCCAGGCCCGGGTGCCGCGGGAGGTGAATGTCTTTGACGTGACCCGCTGCATGAGCCGCGGCCAACCCGCGCAGGCCCTGAAGATCCTTGATGGTTTGCTATCGGGAGGGGCCTATCCTTTGCAACTGCTGGGCGGTTTGCTTTGGTTTTGGGGAGAATGCCGGGAAACCCTTGATCCGGAAAAATTTCAGGCCGGCCTGCGCGCTTTGCAGGCGGCCGATTTGGACATCAAAAGGAGCCGGCTTAAACCGGAATACAGCCTGGAAGTATTGGTGACCAAATTATGCGGTTTGATGGGCTATGAGGAAGCCGAAAGCTTGTTGAGCAGACGGGCGTAATGGGCCTTGCGGCGGGAAGCCGTATTCGCGTGAATCAGACTGCGTTTGGCGGCCTTATCAAACTTTTTATGCAGGATTTTCAGGCCGTTCTTGGCTTCATCGTTTTTGCCTTCGTTGATCGAAGCCATGAATTTTTTGACGGTTTTCTTAAGATCGGTCTTGATATCAAGATTATGCAGCCTGCGTTTTTTGTTTTTGCGCAGCTCTTTAATCGCGTTTCTTCTTTGTGGCAACGGTAAACTCCTTAAGCAGGTGTTGAAAAATATGGTCGAAAGGGCCGATTGGCGGTTTTAGGATTTTGGGCCAGAACCGCTGGGCCTCATTTACAGGGTTCCTAATATATCAAACCAACTCGGATATGTCAAATAATAATCTGAACCCCAAGGATTCGCATCGGTCGATCCTGAAATCCACCTCGATATTGTCTCTGGGGACATTTATTTCCCGTGTCCTGGGTTTCGGCCGGGAGATCATCTTCGCCTGGCTTTTTGGCACGGGCCTGCGGGCGGATGCCTTTTTTGTGGCCTTGAAAATTCCGAACCTTTTTAGGTCTTTTGTCGGTGAAGGGGCGACGAACGCAGCGGTTGTCCCGGTCTTTTCGGAGTATCAGGCCCAGAATAACAGGACGGATTTTTGGCGTTTTGTCAGCGCAATGCTGATTTGGGCGTTGATCGTCTTGAGCGCCATTACTCTGGCCGGGATCCTGGCCGCGCCGGTCATCGTGCGGTTGATCGCGCCCGGTTTTATGGCGAATGCCGCAAAATTGAATTTGACGGTTCAACTGACCAAGCTGATGTTCCCCTATCTTATCCTGATCGGCCTGACGGCCTATAGCATGGCGGTTTTATACAGTTTCCGCACCTTTACGGCTCCGGCCTTCAGCCCGTGTCTCTTCAATTTGGCCTTGATCATCGGGG
>CAZBSU010000210.1:0-3306 GCA_964494745.1 uncultured Planctomycetales bacterium
CGTTCGGCTGCCGCTCGAATCAGGCCGAAATCAGGTGTCTGGAAAATCTCCTCAGGCAACGGGGCTACCGCGTCGTTGACGGCCCCGAACAGGCGGATTTGTTTGTGCTCAACACCTGTACCGTGACCGCAAAAACGGACGCGGACACCCGACGGGCCGTGCGCCGGACCGTGCGCCGCAATCCCCTCATCCGGATCGCATTAATCGGTTGTCAGACGGAAACGCAGGCCGATGTCTTGAAGTCCTGGCCCAACGTGCACTGGATCGTCGGCAATGCCGGGAAGATGCAGTTGGATAAGATCCTGGATCGTGTCCCGGCCAACGGCCAGCCCACCGTTATCCTTAAACCCATCTCGAATCAATCCTTCCGCCTGCCGGCCCCGTCCATCAGCCGCAAATATACCCGCGCGAATCTGAAAATCCAGGACGGATGCAACGGGTTCTGCTCATATTGCGAGATCCCCTACGTTCGCGGCCCGGCCCGCAGCCGTTTTTTTGACGACATCCTGAAAGAGGCCCGGGCCCTGGCGAAGGCCGGGCACCGCGAGATTGTCCTGACCGGCATCAATATCGGGCGTTACCGGGACAAGGACAAAACGCTTGCCCATGTCGTCGCATCCCTGCAATCCATGACGGGGATCGACCGCATCCGGATTTCCTCGATCGAACCGAGTCCGATCATCAGCCGATTCCCTCGGCTTGTAACCGACAATCCCAAACTCTGCCGGCATCTGCATATCCCGATTCAACATACCTGCGATCCGGTCTTAAAACTCATGCGCCGCCGCTACCGGTATGACGACATTGTCCGATTGTTCTCGCGGCTCATGGAGCATGTGCCGGACATCTGTCTCGGCACGGATATCATCGTCGGGTTCCCCGGTGAGACCGACCGCCTGTTCCGGAAAATGCAGGAACGTTTGCGGCGATTGCCGGTTCATCATCTTCACATTTTTTCTTATTCCCAGCGGCAAAAAGCCAAAAGCAAAGACCTCCCCGGTCAGTTGCCGCGCGGACTCATCCTGAGTCGTAGCCGGGCCTTGCAGCAGCTCGGCAGGGAGCAACGCCGCGCTTTTTATGCACGGTTTCTCGGCACGGTCCAGTCCGTTTTATGGGAACAGAACAAAAACGGCTGGTTTCACGGATTAACCGATAACTTCATCCATGTCCGCTGCCGTTCGTCGGTTGATCTGACCAATAAAATTATTCCGTGCCGGCTGACCGGCCTCGGACATCAGGACATGACCGGTCAACCTGTTCTTGAGTCATAGGCCCTACAATTCTTTTAACATGCCACAAAAAAGAAGAATGACGTGAACAAAATGATCGAGATGATGGGATCTTCACCGCAAGGCTTCACGCAGGCGACCGCGCAGGCTCTGGAAAACCTGGTCCGTGCCGGTCATGAGGTTATCTCTTTTGAAATCCTTCAACAACGCGCCGCGGTCAAAAAAGGTAAGATGTCGGACTATCAGGTCAAGATCAAGGCCGCGCTGGCACCTGAAAAGGCCACGAAAGATGCCGAGCTTTCCACTTTCTGCCCGACCTGCCATCAACCGGCCGGGGAAGACGGGCATCTCTGTTTTCCGTCCAACGTCCGCGACAAAAAATGCGATTGGTGCGGGGCCCTGATCGTCAATCAACGGCATATGTGCGATGAGAAAAGTAAGAAACTCAGCTATATCTGCAACAGCTGCGGCCGGATGGCGATCAGCGCCGAGCATCTTTGCCATCCACAAAAAATTGAAAAAAAGGGGCTGTAAGGGCCTGGTCAAAAACCCGACAAATAAATGGGAACAGGAGGAAGCCATGATCAAACGTTATCCCGATTTTTCTTTGCTACTTCTGCGGTTGGGTATCGGCGTTGTTTTCTTTGCCCATGGGATTCAAAAATTCGGCGCCTTTAACGGTCCGGGGGTGCAAAACTTCTCCGTGATGCTGAAGAATATCGGTTTTATGCCTTCGTTATTCTGGGCTTATCTCGTTTCATGGACCGAGACCTTGGCGGGAATTTTGCTCATCTTGGGTGTCATTCCCAGAATCAGCGCCGCTCTTATCGCGGTTATTGCCTTCGTCGCCATTATGAAAGTCCACGGGCCCCATGGCTTCTTCATGGCTGACAACGGCATGGAATATCTTTTTTTGATCTTGCTGACCAGTCTGGCCATAGCCCTGTCAGGGGGCGGGAGGTTTTCGATTTTCAATAAGCTGTAAAACCGATAAACGTCGAATATGCGCACGACAATATTATGCTTTTTCTTCTTAGGAGTTTACCTGATGAGCATGAATCCCGTTGATTCGAACGATACGTTAGAACAGGCCACTTTTGCCGGGGGATGTTTCTGGTGTCTCGAATTCCCGTTTGAGCGACTGGACGGCGTTCACGAGGTCATCTCGGGTTATACCGGGGGCCAAGAGAAAAATCCGACCTACGAAACGGTTTCTTCCGGACAAACCGGACATCGTGAGGCCGTGCGCATCCTTTTTGATCCCGCGATCACTCCTTATGAAAGGCTGCTGGAGGTCTTTTGGCAACAGATCGACCCTACCGATGCCGGGGGACAATTCGTTGACCGCGGCCCCCAATACACCACCGCCATCTTCCATCATAATGAAGCCCAAAAAGAGGCTGCCGAACGATCCCGCCGTCAGCTCGAATCTTCCGGCATCTACGCTAAACCCATTATCACGCCCATCCTCCCGGCCACAGACTTCACCCCGGCCGAAGAATACCACCAGGATTATTATAAGAAATCCCCGCAACGCTATGCGGTCTACAAGGCCTTATCCGGCCGCGAACAGCATCAGGACCAGATCCAGGGCATGGGGAAGCAGGAGGGGGAACGGCCCACGGCCGGCAAAAAAAAATCGTCAGACTGGCCGACCACAAGCTGAAAGAGCAACTGACGGACCTGCAATTCCGGGTCACCCAGAAAAACGCCACGGAACGTCCGTTTGACAACACGTATTGGGATAATGATGAAGAAGGCATTTATGTCGATATCGTTTCCGGGGAACCCTTGTTCAGCTCCACGGATAAATTTCCTTCCGGGACCGGCTGGCCGAGTTTCACCCGCTCGATGAAACCGGATCAAGTCGTTGAAAAAACGGACCGGCTTCTGTTTATCGAGCGCACCGAAGTCCGCAGCCGGCTTGCGGATTCTCACCTCGGGCATGTCTTTGAAGACGGGCCCCCGCCGACCGGGCGACGCTACTGCATCAATTCCGCGGCCCTGCGTTTCATCCCCAAAGAAAAACTCGCTGCCGAAGGCTACGGGCCCTATCAAGACCTCTTCGAGTAGATAT
>CAZBSU010000211.1:0-3290 GCA_964494745.1 uncultured Planctomycetales bacterium
TAACATGGAGCTAGATTTGATCGAAAGATATCTGGCCCTTCCGGCCGAAATGCCGCTTTATCGCCGGCAACGATCCCATCGGGAATTTGTCATCAACCTTCCTCTGTCTCGGGAGGTTGTCAAACAGGCCGTCAGCGAGGCCTTTCCTGTCACGGCCAGGGATGATATCCTTTCTGACGCGGAGCGCGCCCTTTTGACCCGATTCAAAAAGAAGGGGCCTGTCGAGGTATGAATATCGTAAAAGGGGAAGGCGGATGTTTCAAAACGAACAGGACAAACGAATTGGCTTATCAGGCGGGGGCCATGTTATACTTGTCAAGATGATGGCTTGGCTGCGTATTTTTTTAGTCTGTTGTCTGGCCGTCTTCATCGAGGTCGGCTGGGGGCCGGCGCTCTCTCGGCCCGGCCTTTTGGCAACGGCGGCCGATCTTCCTTCCGTCAACAAATTTTATCTCAACCAAAAAGATTACCGGGAATATATCGATTTCTTCAAAGAGGTCTTTGAGGTCGTCGGGAAGAATTATTACCATGAGGTTCAGAATAAGGATTTCATGCGTTTCGTGTACTTATTTAATACCAAGATTTATGGTCCCTTGAAGCGGTCCGGCAAGAGTAAGAAATATATCAAATGGAGGAGTGCGGCCTTCTTGGTCGATGCCTTGAAGGCGGAGGACGACATCTTTTCGAGATTTTTCCCTCCCAAGGACGCCGAAAGATTCGAGACAGAGGCCTTGGGAAAACGCATTGATTTGGGGATCGAAGGATCCGTGACCTCCGATGGTTTTGTCGTCCGCTGGATTGAGCCGCGCTCGGATGCCTATGAAAAGGGATTGCGGCAGGGGGATATTCTTTTGGTCCTGAACGGCCAGCAGGCGATAGGCTTGGCCCAGGAAGAGATCCAAAAGATCTTGAAGCCTTTGGAAGGGGAAACGGTTGAGATGGAATTTTGGGATGCAAGCGACGAGAAAGAAAAGGCCATGGACGTGGTCAGCAAGGAATATTTTAAACAGGCTGTTTTTAAGATTGATGTCGATATCCCGAATGTGTTTTGTATTCAGATCGAGCGTTTCAACCGAATGACAGCCGAGGATATGCAGATATTAATGGAAGAGGTCCTGGCCAAGGAAGACAGCCGGTTGATTATCGATTTGCGGGATAATCCCGGCGGACCGCCGTTGGCGGCCCAGGCCATCTCCGCTTTTTTCTTGACGCCCAATCAGGAGTTCGCATACTTTCAGAAAAAGAACCGGCCGAAGGCCCTTTTGCATGTCCCGGAAATCCCCGAAGAGCTTCGCTTTGACGGTCCGATGGCCATCTTGGTCAACGAAAAAAGCGGGAGCGCTTCAGAGCTTTTTTCAGGCATCATGCAGCGTCGCGGTCGCGCGACCCTGATCGGACAGAATACCGCCGGCCAGGTTTTTCTCAAGAGCATGTTTTATTTAAGCGATAATTCCATGGTCCTTCTGGTGACGGCCCGCGGGCATCATCCCGACGGACAGGTCTTTAGTTTCAGCGGGGTGAGACCGGATATTAGGTCTGAAAAAAAAGAGTTGATCCGCTACGCCGCGGAGTATCTTTCCTCTTTGCCGGCGCACGACCGCTAACAGGAAACCACAAAATATGATTGCAAAAGAGAACCGGGACCGTTAGCATGGGAATGATAAGATAACGAAAAAGGGACGCCTATGCCTCTCATGCTAATGGCCTTTATGGCCCAAATTATCGTTATTGCTATTATTGTGGTTATCCTCAAGAAGATTCTCGATCGTATGCTGATCGATTTGGCGATCAGTCTTTTTGAGTACAATGCATCAGGTCAATCTCCATCCGGTCCGATCACGATCACAACCCATAAGAGGCTGAAATCGAAATATCAGGCGGCCATCGTCAAGGCCGCCCAAAAGCATTCCTGGCCTCTGGATCAGATCCAGTATAAGATCGACAAAAAGATATACGGCGGAATGATTATCCGGACGGATAAAAGAATTTTCGATTGCAGTCTCAAGGACCGTTTGCGTCAGGCTTTGCCAGGCCATTTTCGATGAGTCAGCATACCGATAGGCATGAGTGCAAAAAAACTTATCATTATCCCTGCCTTTAATGAAAGCGCCAATCTCCGTCGAACACTGGAAGAAATAAGGGACCAGGCGGGAGGATCAGATCTCCTCGTCATTGATGACGGGTCTTCGGACAGCACACGCCAAGAGGCCCTGCGTTGCGGCGTGGATGTGATTTCCCTGCCGATCAATCTTGGTATCGGCGGTGCCGTTCAGACAGGGCTGATATATGCCCGGGACCAGGCGTATGATTATGTGATCCGGTTGGATGCGGACGGGCAGCATGATCCGGGGGATATCCGCAGGTTGATGCCGCCGTTGGAACAGGATGAGGCCGATATGGTGATCGGCAGCCGTTTCATAAAACCGATGAACAAAGGTTATTCTCCGGGCATTATCCGGCGAGCCGGGATCGGCTACCTGTCCGGGATCGTTGGTTTTATCACAGGGCAACGGGTCTTGGATACGACATCGGGTTTTTGTGCCTGGGACCGCAAGGCAGTCCATTTGTTTGCCGAGAGATATCCGGTTGATTTTCCTGAGCCGGAATCTTTGGTGTTGGCGGTCAGGAATGGTTTGCGGGTGAAAGAGATCCCTGTCCGTATGCGTACCCGGTATTCCGGGAAGAGTTCCATCTCGCCCTTGGGCAGCATTTATTATCTATTTAAGGTGACCTGCGCGTTGTTCCTAATGATTTTGAAAAGACCAAGGAGGGGGCAGCCATGACCGCTCAAAGATTGACGATTTTGTTGGCCCTGCTTTTATTAGGGCTGGTTTTGGAATTGGTGCGAAGGGAGAAACTCTCTTTTAAATATGCCTTGGGATGGTTGGTCCTTTCGGTCTTGGCTATCGTTTTTGCAGTATTCAATAATATTTTATTTCGTGTCGCTTTCGGCCTCGGATTTGAGTTGCCGAGTAATTTTATCTTCTTTGCCAGCCTGGCTGGCATTGCTTTCTTAAGCTTGCTGTTGACAATTTTTCTATGCCAACAGAATGACCGTCACGATAAGATGGCTCAACACTTGGGGCTATTAGAAAAGAGGTTATCTGAAATAGAAGAGAAACAAGGCTAGGCAAGAGGGTGAAATCGGGATGGAATTTTAAGCGCAGGGGATCAAGCCCCGAAGCAAATCCTTTTCAGGATGTATTGTTTTAGAATGAAAGTGCTTGTATATTAGCTAGTCGATCCTGAAATACTACTTAAACAGTTAAAACAGTTAAAGTTAAGTTAGA
>CAZBSU010000212.1:0-3285 GCA_964494745.1 uncultured Planctomycetales bacterium
CTGAGCGACCTCAGGGCCTCGGCGATCTTGGGGTCATCGGTCGTGATCATGCCGCCTTCAACACTGGTCACGATATGGGCCGCGTAAAGGCTGAAGGCCGCCAGATGGCCCAGCGTGCCGATCTTGCGGCCCTTGTATTCCGCGCCATGGGCCTCGGCCGCGTCCTCGATCACGATCAAATCGTGTTTCTTCGCGATCGCCAAGATCGGGTCCATATCCGCGGGTTTGCCCATCAGATGCACCGGCATGATCGCCCGCGTGCGCGGCGTGATCGCGGCCTCGATCTTATCCACATCGATATTAAGCGTCTCTTTCCTGACGTCCACAAAAACCGGTGTCAACCCGGCCTGCAGCACGGAATTGCCGGTCGCGATAAACGACAAAGCCGGAATGATCACCTCATCCCCGCGCTGCGCGCCGTAATCATAAAGCACCGCGCAGGACAAGGCATCCGCGTCCGTGCCGCTGGAGACGGCCACGGCCTCTTGGGTCCCGAACAAGGCGGCGAACCGGCGCTCGAACTCGGCCACATATTTGCCTTTGGTGACGAACCGGGTCTTGAGCGCCTCAGCGATCAGTCCTTCGGCCTCGGGCGTGATCGTGACCGTGCCGAACGGGACCTTGTAACTGACCTTCATCTCGATATTCATATCCTGATTAGCTTTACCCACTGACCCCACCCTTTCGTAAAATTTGTTGCGCCCGGCTGAACCGTTCCGGAGTGCCGATATCGTAAAAATCAGCCTCCGTGACATGACCGGCCAAATCACCTTTCTTCAACGACGGGAACAAATCCCGCTCCAGCGAAAAATTATTGCCCCAGGTCATCAAAGACAGGACGTCCCGGTTGAAACAATAAATCCCGGCATTGACCATTCTGGCCCCGGCCTGATTTTTTTTCTCGTCAAAACGAACGATACGCCGGTCCGCGTCCAGGCGCACCGATCCGTAATCTTTGGCATCCTCGACCCGGCGGATCACGATCGTGATCCGCGCCTTTTGAGAACAATGGACATCCAGCAAACGGCTGTAATCCACGGGACAAAAGGAATCCCCGTTAAGGACAAAGAACGGATCGCTCAGGATAAAATGCTCGGCGTTCTTGACCGCCCCGCCGGTGCCGAGCGGCTCGGCCTCGCGGGAGAACTCGATCGTCAGACCGGGATTGTGCTGCTGATAATATTCCTCAACGGCCTGGGAACGGTAACCCGTCCCTAAAATAACCCGCCGCAGCCCCTGCTCCTTGAGATGCTGGATAAGAAGATCCAGAAAAGGCCGGCCGTTGATCTCGGCCATGACCTTTTGTGTCTCTCCGATGGTGGAGCGGAGCCGGTTGCCGAGGCCCCCGCAAAGGATCAGGGTGTCGATCTGGGCTAAATCGGGCATCAATCAAGAACTCCGGCTGGGTTGATAAAAGATAATCTGGGACCCCTGGTTCTCAAAACGAAACGGGATCTCCAGGAGTTTCTTAAGCCGCTGACGGATCTTCTTCTGCTTGGCCGGCCGGGCAAACAAAAGCAGGAATCCTCCCCCGCCGGCACCCGCGATCTTGCCGCCGGTCGCGCCCGCCTCGCGGGCCGCCTCATAAATCTCGTCGATCTGACGGGTCGTGATCCGATCGGATAATCTGCGTTTGATCATCCAGCCCTCGTGCAGCAACCGGCCGAAATCCTCCAGCCGCCCGCCGTTTAAGACCTCCAGGCCCTCCTGAGTCATGGCCACCATGCGCTGATACTGTTTCTGTTTCCCGGGCATGGCCTTGAGCTGATGCTCGATAATCTCGGATGAAGGCGTCCGCCGTAATTCTTTCTGGTCCCCGGCAAAACGGCCAGACCGGCGCGGGGCCTTCTTGGCCGGCCGGTGAAAGCCGGTAAAAAACATCATCAGGCTGTCCTGAAAAAGCTCCAGACGGTCTTTCGGCAGGGTGATCATGTTCACCTTCAGGTGATCGTCCCCGCCGAATTCGATAAAGTTCAAGCCCCCGTAAGAAGACAGGATCTGGTCCTGGCAGCCGACGTTCTCCCTGCATCTTTCCTGCTCGATAAAGATAGCCTCTTTGGCCAACTGCTCCTTACTGACCATCTTCCCTTTAAGCGCATACAGGCTGTTCAACAGCCCGACCGTGAACGCCGAACTGGAACCGAGTCCGGTGCGCGCCGGCAGATCACCGTCATGATGGATCTCAATACCTGCTTTGATCTTCAAGAACTTCAGGACCTCGCGCACCGCCGGGTGATCGATCTCGCTGACCTTCTTCACATGCTCCATCTGAGAATAAATGATGCGGGATTTATGCTCGAAGAACGGCGGCAGATAGCGGCAGGTGATATAACAGTATTTATCGATGGTGGTCCCCAGGACAACACCCTTATGCCGGTCAAACCAGCGCGGATAATCGGTCCCCCCGCCGAAAAAGGAAATTCGAAACGGTGTGCGGCTGATGATCATATTAATCCTCCCTTAGAAAATCATACGTCCCAGGTCACACGGAACTGACGTTGCCGTTACATCTGACACCCATCATTCCTCCACCCGGCTGTTAAAACGTTTGCCGTCGTCAAAATCATAATGGCGGCGCCGAAGCTTGACGGAACACATCTGGCGGATATGGTCAGCCGTATCCGGGCCGAAACGTTCCGCGATCATTCGCAGATAATCCGGACTGCCGAAATACTCATCAAAGGCCTGATCACGAAAACGCAACACCTCGCCGGGAGAAAGGTGTTTCGTCGGCAGAGGCAGACTATCCTCGCTGAACTGGGCATACCCGCTCCACGTCTCCGGCAGGGTCACTCCCTGGGCAACGGAATCCGCGTAGAGCTGGGATCCGGGATAGGCCATCGCGCAATAAAAATTGGCATAAGCGCAATCGAGCTGCTTGGCGAGATCCAGGGTCTCGCGCATGGTCTCCTCATCGTCTTCGGGCAGGCCGAAAATAAAATTCGCGACGATGTCAATACCCGCGGCATGCGTCTTTTGGGTAATATCAAAAATCTGTTCCTGCTGAAACCGTCCCTTGGAGACCCCGTCGCGCACCTTCTTGCTCCCGGCCTCATACCCGTAGGCGATCCAGTTGATGCCGGCCTTTTTCATCATCGGCAGCATCTCGGGCTTAACGGTATCGACCCGGCCGTAAACCCAAAAATTCAGATCATGGCCCAAGGCGGTCACGCGCCGGCAGAATTCCTCCAGGCGTTCTGGCTTGAGAATAAAGATTTCGTCGAGGATCTTAATATTTCTGACCCGGTATGTCCGGACCAGATGATCGATCTCCTCGGCGACCTT
>CAZBSU010000213.1:0-3261 GCA_964494745.1 uncultured Planctomycetales bacterium
TCAAAGAACTATAATTCTGAAAACCTAAAAATAGGCTTTTTCAGGATTGACTAATTATTTACGGGACGAGACTCGCCTAAACAGCATATGCCGTTCCGGATCAAAGCTAACAATCAAAACGGGAGTTTATATGTCTGAAAAAGCTAAATTGACCCTGCCGGACAACACGGTTTGCGAACTGCCGGTTATTACCGGTACCGAAGGCGAAAAAGGGATTGATATCGGCTCGCTGCGCAAGGATACCGGCTATATTACCCTGGACCCAGGATTCGCCAATACCGGCTCCTGCCAAAGCCAAATCACGTATCTGAACGGGGAAGAGGGCATCCTGCGCTATCGCGGCATCCCGATCGAGCAGTTGGCCGAAAAAAGCACCTTTATCAGCACGGCGTATCTCCTGATCTATGGCGAACTGCCCACCGCGGAACAGCGCGAAAATTTTTCGCGCCTGTTCACCCGGCATTCCATGATCCATGAGGACATGAAAAATTTCTTCAATGGGTACCCGTCCAGCGGCCATCCCATGGGCATCCTCTCGGCCATGGTCTGCACCCTGGCCGGTTATTATCCGGAATTGGTGCAATCCGAACCGAGCTCAGAAGACTTCGATCAAATCGTGGTGGAGCTACTCTCCAAGATCCGTACGATCGTGGCCTTTTCTTACAAAAAATCGATCGGGGAGCCGTTCGTCTATCCGCGGGCCGATCTGCGTTATGTCACCAACTTTCTGAACATGATGTTCTCGGCGCCTGCACGGGATTACCATATCACGCAGGAGGCGGTCGACGCCATGGAGACATTTCTGATCCTGCATGCCGACCACGAGCAGAATTGCAGCACCTCGACCGTGCGCCTGGTCGGCAGCTCGCGCGCGAACCTCTTCGCCTCGATATCCTCCGGGATCTGCGCCCTGTGGGGGCCGTTGCACGGCGGGGCCAACCAACGCGTGATCGAGATGCTCGAGGACATTCAAAATAACGTCGGCAGCGTGCAGAAATACATCGACATGGCCAAGGACCCGAAATCGAAATACCGTCTGATGGGGTTCGGCCACCGTGTGTATAAAAACTACGACCCACGCGCCACGATACTGAAAAAACGCGCCGAGGCCCTACTGAAAAAGACTGAACTCGATTCCTTAATGGAAATCGCCTTCGAGCTGGAACAGAAGGCCCTCAGCGACGATTATTTTATTGAGAGGAAACTGTATCCGAACGTCGATTTTTACAGCGGCCTGATCCTGCGCGCGATCGGGATTCCGACCTCGATGTTCCCGGTCATGTTCGCCATCGGCCGCCTGCCGGGCTGGATCGCGCAATGGAAGGAAATGATCGAAAGCCCGTCCGCGCGTATCGGGCGGCCGCGTCAAATTTACACCGGCAGCAAACAACGCAACTTTAAAAGTCTCTAATAAGCGAATCCCTGCGGTTTATTGGCCGCTGAGCGGAAAGGAAAACCCGTGATCCATCTTCGCCATCAACCCACGTTTAAAACGGATGCGACCATCCTATTTTTGGCCGAGAAAGCCCCGGTTTCCAAATTGCCGGCTGATCTGATCCGGGCCGTTACCCAGCTGCGCCGCCAAAAACAGTTCACCGCCAAGAAAAAACAGATCATACCGCTTTTTCTTAAAAACCGGCTGATCCTTCTGTCCGGCATTGGAGCAGCCACCAAGATCACCCCGACCCAGTTGCGCGTCATTACCCGGCAGGCGCTTTTATCTCCCTATTTAAGCAAAACCAAGACTGTTGAGGTCATCCCGTTCAGCCCGGCCGAGGTGCATACCCGCGCGATCATCGAAGGCATCTTGATCGGGACGTATTCGTGGAACAAATACAAAAAGGCCGATGCCAAAGAACCCGAGCCGCGCCATAAGAAGATATTCCTGATTGCCCCACCGTCCAAGGCGCTCAAGGATTGCATGACGATCTGTGAAGGAGTGACCCTCACCCGTGACCTTATTAACGAAAACGCGGATATCTCGACAGCCGAATATATCGAAAAAACCGTCCGCGGTCTGATCAAGAAACAAAAGGGCGTTGCCTTAAAAGTCCTGACACGCAAAGAGCTCAAGGCCCAGGGCCTTAACCTGCACCTGGCGGTCAATCAGGGAAGCGCGCACGAGCCCAGGCTGATCATTGTTCGTTATGACCGCGGTCCCAAAAACCAAAAATACACGGCCCTGATCGGCAAAGGCATCACCTTTGATTCCGGCGGCATCAATCTTAAACCCAGCCACCATATCGAGACCATGCGCTGCGATATGTCCGGGGCCGCGGCCGTGATCGGTCTGCTGAAAAACGCGCTGGCCCTGAATATCAAACGCAATCTCCTGTTTGTCATGGGGATGGCCGAAAACGCGATCGATGCCCATTCTTATAAGCCCGGGGATATTATCAAAAGTTACAGCGGCAAAACCGTTGAGATCGCCAACACGGATGCCGAAGGCCGGCTGGTCCTGGCAGACGCCATTGCCTACACGGTTAAAAACTATAAGCCGGGACAGATCATCGACCTAGCGACCCTGACCGGGGCCTGCATCGTCGCGCTCGGCTATGATTATACGGGGCTGGTTTCAAACAATGACGCCTTGGTCAAAGGCCTGCGCCAAGCGGCCCAGGTAACCGACGACCGGGTCTGGCAGCTGCCGTGTTATCCGGAACTTGCCGATGCGGTCAAATCCGATATCGCCGATATACGCAACCTGGGTTTTCCCAAAGGCGCGGCCGGCGCGGTCACGGCCGCGGAGTTCCTGAGGCAATTCACGGCTGACACGCCCTGGGCGCATCTGGACATTGCCGGGACCGCCTTTATCGAACAGCGTCAGCATTCCTATTATAGTTTCGGCGCCACCGGTGCCGGGGTGCGCTTGCTCACCGAATACCTGCGAAATAAATAAAATGCGGAATAGGGGTCAACTCCCGATTCTTTGTCCTCTCCTGGCCTTTTTTGCAGCCGGAATCATGTTTACCGGCGACCGGCCTGTCGAAGCCGCGGCCACCAAACCGGTTCATGTTATCCAGCTTGATGACGATACCATCAACCCCATCGTGGCCGAATACATCACTCAGGCCATTTCCCGGGCGCAGGAAAAAGACGCGCAGTGCCTGGTGATCAAGCTGGACACGCCCGGCGGACTTTTAACCTCAACCCGCACCATTGTGAAGGCCATCTTGTCGGCCCGCCTTCCCGTGGTCGTCTACATTTCGCCAAGCGGCTCCCGGGCCGGATCAGCCGGTGTCTTTATCACCTATGCCAGCC
>CAZBSU010000214.1:0-3257 GCA_964494745.1 uncultured Planctomycetales bacterium
TATCCGTTCCCGATGATGAAAGCATTAGCATTAGGTTCCTAACCCGCCACTGTTAATGAGCTGAGTCAAAAACAACACCCGCGCCATCGGGAGCCACCTTAAGCTGGCCGCGTAGGAAGCCGAGCACAAACACCGCAGCATGCGCGGGAACAAGTATTGTTGATCCCAGACAGGTTCATTAAATTTAAATTGGGAAAGATAATAAAAGGCGACCTGCCTGATAATCTCGGATGTCTTTTTATTTAAAACAGACCGATCCCTCACAATTCCCTCGTTTTCAAACGGTATATGCGCGTATTGGGGATAGGCCCGGCGGATGGTCTGGGTATGAAAATCATTATCGGTCAGGATGTCCAAAGGCAGCGACGACAAAAATGAATTCAGCTCATAATCAAGATACGGGGCATAGACAACCGGGACCCTTTCCAGCGCCCGGTAAGGCAGAAGAGAAATTTCTCTTCGTGTCCTGTTCCAGAAAAGGAACGAGGCAAAAGGGTCGGCCGCGGTTTCATGCCGTTTCAACTCGGACGTCAGGCTCATCACGGCCTGATCGATATTTATCTTGGCATAAAATGGTTCGCGAAAAAGACGGCGAAAATTTTCTTCATGGCAGGAAAATTTTTCAAAAGTATCGACCGCTAATTCTTCATATCTTCCTCCCTGATAAAGCCTGTAAGCCGAGGGCCATCTGAAACTCCCCTCCGTGAAAATACCTCCGGCGATGCCATCGTAAGTTATATGTGTATGCTGCGGCATGTAATCCGCCAGGACATACATCTGCTGATTCTCATCGGTGTTGAAACCCGTGTGAACATTTTTTTTGAGTTCTGCCGCGAGATATTTTTCGGTTTGTTGCAGGCGCACATGTCTTATGCCAAGCTCTTCGCATAAAGCCGCGCCGATCCGGATGTCTTCACCGAAACTTTTGCCGCTGAACTGCTCATATGTTACGGCGGACTCCGGCTTATGCCCCTGCCGCAGCAATTCCAATAAAATATGCCGGGAGTCCCGGCCGCCGCTGATGGGAAGCACAAACGGATCCCCTTGGGGCGCCCTTTTCCTGATGGATTCACTGAACAAATGGATATATTTATCTATGGCATCATCTTTATTGATCCTGTTCGGTTTTTCAATCGCAAGACGGGTTTTTAACGATAACTGCCCCCGGGACCACTGCAGGTCGACATCCGGCGGAAGGGCCTTGATACCTTTAAAACAGGTTTTTTCGCCGATATGAAAACCCAACCGCATAAAAACACTTAAGCCGGCATAATCCAGTTCTTGGGGAACCCCTAAGTCAAAAAGCTTCATCATAGAGGTGGATATGGCAAAACGTTGCTGCTCACACCAATAATAAACCGGGTAAAGCGCAAATCTATCCGTCTTGACGCGAAGCGCCTTCCCGTCCCATTCCCATTCCACGAATATTCCTTCCCGCTCGGGATCAGGGCCCGGGTTGACGATGTGCCCCAAGAAACACTTTGTCTGTCCGCTGGTCTTAGGCTCGCCATCGACCATCTTTACGGAAAAATACTGTTCGTGATCCAAACGGTTGTTCTCCACGATGCGTCCTTATGCCAAAAACTTAAAAGACCGCTGCCTTTCTTTCCTGTAGTATACCACCGCCGGGCGAGCTTTACAGGGGCCCTTTTATTATTTATAATATTAGAGTCCGATAGAAGATGATCCCGCATTCATTTTCTCGATGAAAGAAAACTCCAAAATCCTGCTCAAAGAATCGGCGTCCGGAAAAACATGGCTTTCCGCCAAGCCGGCCGCCCTGCATCTCGAGACCGTCCGGGGCTGTCACTCCGCCTGCTGCATGTGCGAAGTCCCCCATGATTCTTCCCCTCCCGTAAAAATGCCACCCTCCCTGCTTAAAAAAATCGAGCCGTATTTTGCCGACCTGGAATATCTCTGCGTGCATGGACTGGGTGAACCTTTGCTGGGAAATCTGGACTATTTCGTTTGCCAGGCGATCCGCCATGATTTCGTTTGCCACATGAATTCGACAGGCTTTCATTTGACCCCCGCCGTGACCGATCTCCTTTTGAAGGCGAAGCTCTCGATCCGCTTCTCCATTCATGCAGGGCGGCCGGCGACCTATCGCAAAATCATGGGCAAAGACTTCGAACACGTCATCCCCCGGATCGCGCATCTTATCAAAGAAAGCAAGCGCCGGGGCAAAAATGACGAATTCTGGTTCTGCTTTGTCGTCATGAAAGAAAACATAGACGAAATTCCGGATATTCTCCAACTCGCCCATGATTGCGGCGTGACAACGGTCCGGTTCTCGCCGCTGGCCCCGAACCGTTTTACCGTCCGAGGCATTTTCTTCAAAAAGCGGAACTTCCGCTTTCTCTTCCGCGAACAATGGAACAAACACGTGCATCAAAAATTCCTTAACAGGTATGCCCTGTATCAGGAACAGGCCCAATCCTTGAATATAAAACTTGAATGTGACAAACTTCTGTCCTATTCTAATCTCTTGAACCCGCATCCCCGACTTTATTATCTTTGGCAATATCTCTACGCCCCCCGCAAAAAACCATCCTGTCTGGCCCCCTGGCTTGGACAATTTAACATCAATATTAACGGCGAGGTGCAGCTTTGCTGTTCCAGCCCGAAAGTGATCGGCCATCTGAGGGAGTCATCACTGGATGAGTTGTGGAACAACCCCATGATGCAAGACATCAGAAAGACCTTCGCCCGGGCAAGATATCCGTTTGTGTGCGGTTCCTGCCGGGGCTATGGATTCTCCAACCTCCCGCAAAACACTCCTTTGGCCCAGGACAAATCATCCCTCCCCCCGAATTGTCCAACGTCGTCCTCGGAGCTGGTCGCTGCCTTCCCGGCGAACTGATATCTCGTTCCCGGTTTGCATCTTGTTGCCAGGGCTGCCTATGTTATAATGAAATGTCATGAAAAAACTCCTGGTCATCCTGCTTGTCCTGGGCCTGATCCTGGGCGGGCTGTTCGTTTACCTGAATACCTACTTTGTCCCCGTCCGCCTCAAGGAAATGGTTTCCCGCAAGGCCCAGGAATATTTAGCCCGGCCGGTCCGTTTTCAAAAGATCTCTTTTCATCCGCTGAAAGGCATCGTGATCGACGACTTGGTCATTTACCAAAAAAACGACGCCCTCCGTCCGTTGCTGAAGATCGAACAGGTTTCCGCGAATGTGCTGATCCCGCCCCTGTTCAAAAACCGCCGGATCGTGATCCCTTCCCTGACCGTCATCCGACCGGCCCTGCATATC
>CAZBSU010000215.1:0-3229 GCA_964494745.1 uncultured Planctomycetales bacterium
TCTGTCGAAACAAAAGCCTTACAATAAATATTAACAGGAAACAAAATCATGTTTTCTTCGTTGAAACAACTCCTGCCCTTTTCCCGATCAAAAAAGGATATCCTGCATATTGCCTTGGCCGGTCACGTGGATCACGGCAAGTCCACCCTGATCGGCCGGCTTTTGATCGAAACCGATTCCCTGGCCCCTGATAAACGCCAGGAGCTCCAAAAGGTCTCGCGCGAATTCGGTCCCGATACCGAACTGGCCTTTCTGACCGATCAATTAAAGGAAGAACGCCAGCGCAATATCACGATCGATACCGCCGAGATCATGCTCAAGACCCCGGACCGGGATTACGGCCTGATCGATAATCCCGGCCATGTGGAATTCATCAAAAATATGCTCAGCGGCAGCAGCCGGGCCGAGGCCGCGATCCTGATCGTCGATGTCCAGGAAGGCCTGAAAGATCAGACCTTTCGCCACACCTACCTGCTGAAATTCCTCGATATCCGCAACCTGATCGTCGTGCTCAATAAAATGGATGTGATTGATTACGACCGCAAGACATATCTTGAAAGAGGACGCCAGATAACCTCCACGCTGGAAAAACTGGGGCTGGAAGCCACCCATTTGATCCCGGTCTCGGCCCGGCGCGGGGATAATGTCACCCGGCCCAGCAAAAATCTGTCCTGGTACAAAGGCCCGTGCCTGCTCAAGGCCCTAAGGGACCTGGAACCTCCGACCCGGCTCGATTCCGAAAAACTGCGCCTGCCGGTCCAGGATATCCTGGCGCGTGACGGCAAGAATTTCATCCTCGGCCGGATCGTTTCCGGCACGGCCCGCCAAAATCAAAAGATCCGTATCTTTCCCGGCCTCCACGAAACCTGTCTGGCCGAGATCCATGTTTACCCCGGGCAACGGACCCAGGCCAAGCCGTCGGAAAATATCGCCGTAATCCTGGATCCGGATATCTATATCCAGCGCGGGGCCGTGATCGTGGATGCGGGCGAAAACGTAGCGGCAACCGGCCGTTTGACCGGCAGCGTCTTCTGGACGAGCCCGCAACCCTTGCGCCAGGACGCCACCCTGACCTTGCGTTGCGCAACCCAATGCGTTCAGGCGCGGGTCAGCGAGATCCGTCAGCGGATTGACCCCGGGCGGATGGAAATCCTCGCCCAGGCCAAAAACGAGGTGTCCGAAAACCAGGCCGGAATTATCGTCTTCGAATTGCTCGGGCCCTGTCTGACCGAAAGCCATACGGATTCCCCTGATCTGGGCCGTTTTGTCTTGGAGCTCGGCAACCAGATGCTCGGGGCCGGAATCATCCTGGAAAATCATGCGCAATAATCGCCCGCCCCTCTTTTTTTGTTTGGCGCTATTTTCCCTTCCTGCCCTAATCAGCCCAGCCCCCCTCTTTGCTCAAGTCCAAGAGCAGACCAAGAAAGACGATGTATCCGTCATCATGGCCCTGCCCTACCTGCAGGGTTATGTCAAGGCCCCGGACGTGACGGGCGTCACCCGTTACAGCCGCGCTGAGGCCTATCCGGGCCTGACTTTATGGACCTCGGGCCACACCGGTTATGCCGGCCTGATCGACATGAAAGGGCATATCCTGCATGAATGGGCCTATCCCTTGGAGCGGATATGGCCCGACCTGGCTCAGGAAAAGACCGCGCCTTTCTGGGAGAATGTTTACCTCTACGAAAACGGGGACCTGCTGGCGATCTATAACCGCGGCGGAATGATCAAACTCGACAAGGACTCCCATCTGATCTGGGCTTACAAATGCCGGGCCCATCACGATATCGCTCTCGACGAGCAGGGGAATATTTACACCCTGACCGAAGACCTCGAGGAACTGAAGGAAGATATCCAGGTTCTCGACAACTCCATCCTCGTCCTCTCCCCCCAGGGCGAGCGCCTGGCCAAGATGTCGATCCTGCGGCTGATGCAGCAATCTGACGATCCCAACGTCCAGCTTTATTTTAAACGGGTCCTAACGATCGCCCTGAACGGCGGGGAAGATATTTTTCACACCAATACGTTAGAAATCTTTGACGACCCCCCCCCGGGCCAAAGCGCGGAGATCTACGCCAAGGGGAATATCCTGATCTCCATGCTGACGATCAGCTCCATCGCGGTCATTGACCCGCGTGAGCCGGCGATGATCTGGATCCTCGGGCCCAAGATATGGTTCGAGGGTCAGCACAACCCGACCCTTCTGGACAACGGCAACCTGCTTATCTTTGACAACCATTACCTCGGCAGCAAGGAACAATCCCGGATCCTGGAATTCAATCCCTTGACCCTGCAGGCGGTCTGGCAGTACATGCCGGACGGATTTTACACCGACACCCACGGCACCAACGTGCCTTTGCCGAACGGCAACGTCCTGATCATCGAATCCAATACGGGACGGATTTTCGAAGTGACCCGGGACAAAAAGATTGTCTGGGAATTCCTCAACCCGCATACCACCGGCGAGAATAATGACCTGATCGCCGCGGTCTTCGCCGCCTACCGCATCGAACCCGACTATGTATCTTCCTGGCCGCCATAAACAACGAATGACATACCCCTACCCGCAAAGGTTATTTCTCTGCCGCCGCCTCATAACAATCTGCGTCGTGATATTCCTGCCCGGCGGAACGTCCCCCGCCCATGGCGAGGTCATTAAACTCAAATCGGGTCAAGAGATCACCGGAACTGTCCTGAAAAAAACCCGGGGCGCATCAAGATCGACTACCAAGGAGTTCCTCTCACTTATTATACGGATGAGATCGAGAGCATCACGGCCGCGCCCGCCCCAGACCCGATCCAGGCCAAACCCACACCGCAACCGCTGACGAGCCGCGGCACCCCTGACCGTCCAGCCGCCGGCGGGACCGTCAGCCGCCAATTGATACACGCGGCGGAACGTTCGGTGGTCGTGATCACGACGGCCGGACGCGAGTCTCCCGCGCTCTTGGGAACGGGTTTTTTGTTTCCGGCGACGGGTTGATCGTGACGAATTTTCATGTGATCTTCAAGGCCGAGCGGGTCAAGATACAAACCCGTGACGGGAAAAGTTACTCCGCCGATATCGTCATGAATTACGACGAAAAACTGGACCTGGGCGTTTTGAAAATCGACCAGGAAAACACACCGGCCCTGCCTCTGGGGGACTCGGACGATTTGTTTTTTTGGGAAAAACTGACCTGCCCCCATTAGTTGTGCCAAAAGTTGTGAGAGTTTAATGGCGATGGTT
>CAZBSU010000216.1:0-3209 GCA_964494745.1 uncultured Planctomycetales bacterium
GACAGCCTCAGCGGGAAAAAGCCCGCGCGGCCGTCTTTTCGCTCTTATAAACCTTGACCATACCTTCTACCTTTAGAATTTCAATATAATTTTTCAACATGGCGGGCGCGTTGATGAGGCCTAATTTCTTTTTCTGGGATTTCAGATTATGAAAAGCGGCGATTAAGGCCGCCAGGGTGGCGCTGTCGATGCGAACGACATTTTTGAAATCGAGGATAATATTTTTCCCGGACAACTCTTCCTTCCATACGGTCGGTCCGCTGATATCCGGCAGAGTTTCGGCGTCGATCCGCCCCCGCAGCCGCACCAGGGCATACGAATCTTTGATCATGACGGATTCAACATGCACTTCTGGTTCCTGTTTATTTCCACCGGCCGAGATCGATATAAACATATCCCGGCGCTCCTTCAGATGGTCCCGCACCAGGCCGATTATTTCTTTTACCCGTTTTTGATGACTTGGGACCGCTCTATGGGGTAACTTGGACATTTTTTTAGGTTACTCTTAAATTATTTTGACATCATGCCATCTCATAAAATCATCGAAAATCATTCTCTCCTATTTAGCCGGGATATGCCGGGAAGTTTTAGCGCAGCCTCTGGCTCCGGCATATTATTTCAAAATATTTACCGATCCCCTGACCTCGACATTGGGGCTCTTACATCGCGGACATACAACAACATTCTTTTTTTTCAGCGAAGATCCGCATGCGGCGCATTCTGCGCCGCCGGTCTTCTGCGGCCCATCCCCGGAGGATGGGATTTCGGTCCGCCCTTGCCCGCATACCTTCCCGCATCCCGGACAATAGGACTGAACAGTCGAAGAAACATCAGCGTCGGTGGACCGGAAATGCCGGCTGCATTCCCGGCATTGATAAATGATCTGTTCTGTCATCACGCGTCCCTCCCTTTTCCCGCGGATCAAGCCCGGAATCGCCTCGCAAGAAAGTCTTTAACCCGCACGCTGTACCAAAAAGCAACCGGGGTAAAAATAAACGTAAAAAAGATCGAGGCCAGCATGCCGCCCATCATGACCGCACCCATCGCCGTCTTGACCGGCATAACCGAGCCCATCTGGGGCAGGACGCCCAGGACGATTGCCAGAGAGGTCATGATAATGGCGCGAAACTTTTCGGACGCGCCCAGCCACAGGGCCTCAATCACGGGGACCCCTTCCTTCATCTTCAACAGGGTGTAATCCAGCATCAGGATAGAATTGTTGACGACCAGCCCGACCAGCATGATCATCCCCAACATGGAAGCTATATTGATCGACTGGCCCAGAAAAAACAGAGCGTAAAACACCCCGATGAAAGACGTGGCCACCGACAAAAGGATGGGCACGGGATAAAAGAAAGAATTCATGATCGCGCACAAAAGCATGAACGTCAACACGACCGCCAGCGTGAACGCCTTGCCCATTTCTTCGCCGGACTCCTCCTCATATTCGGCGGCACCGGCGTAAGCATAGCCGTAGCCGTCCTCAAATTCAATGTCCTCAAAAAGCGCATCCAGGACCCGGCGCACGTATCCGGCCGATGATTTGGCCAAATAGCCGTCGAGGGTGATGATCCGCTCCTTTTCGCGGTGGCGGATCATCGGAAAGGCCTTATCCTGCCGGAGCCGGCCGAGCTCGGTGACCGGAGTCAATCCCTGTTGCGAGATCACATGGATCTGCCCGATGTCCTCGAAATCACGGGTGTATTCCTCATCCAGCTCAACATTAATATCGTATTCCTCCCCGGCCTCTTTATAGACGTTCGTGTCATCGCCGTAAACCGAGGCGCGGATGGTCCGCCCGACCTCCACATCCGTCAGGCCGGCGGCCACCAACTTATCCTGATCCGGGATGAAACGCACCTCCTTCTTGGGGGCCTTATAAGACGATTTTACCGACCGGAAATACCCGCTCTGCTCCATCTTTTTCTTCATCCGCTTGGAAAGCTCGATTATTTTCTCATACTCCAGGCCGCGCACGTTGATCGTGACATCCCCTTCGATCCCGCCGCGCGCCTCGCCGCGCTCAAGATTGATCTCGGCGTCCGTTATCCGGGCCATAAACGGAATCAGCTCCTGGATGATCGCCACGTCCCCGCGCTCGCGTTCGGCCAGCGGCACGAGATTCATGACCACGGCCGCGTTCTCCACCCCGTCCGCGCCGATTTCGGTCAGCAGGGATTCGGTTTCCGGGATCTTTTGTAGCCGCTCTTCGATCATCGCGGTCACGGCCGACGTCTTTTCGATCGTCGAGCCCTGCGGCATCTCGATCCTGACCGTAATCATGTCCTCATCCGAATCAGGATAAAATTCGTTGTCCACATATGGCATGATAAATTGCAATGAAAAGAAACACAAAAGCACAAAAGCCACCGAGCATTTAGGAAAACGGAACAACACCCGAAACAGCCTTTTGTATTCCGCTTTCAGGCCTTCCATTAGCTTGTTCGTTGCCACCACCAGCCAACTCAACGGGTTCAAGCGCACCTTATGAGGCTGATCTTTGGGCTTCTGCTTTTTCAGCATAAGGCCACACAGCATCGGGGTCAGGCTGAAGGAGGCCATCAGAGAAAAAAGCGTGGCGTAAATGACGGTCAAACCGAACGACCGCATGAACTGGCCGATGATCCCGCCCATGGAGGCGATCGGCGTGAACACGACCAGATTGGTCCCGGTCGACGCCAAGACCGCGGCCGCAACCTCCTTGGTCCCGCTGATCGCCGCGTTTTGCGGTTCATCGCCCCGTCCCAGGTGCACCAGGACGTTCTCCACGATCACGATCGCGTTGGCGATCAGGGTCCCCAAGGATGTAGCGATCGCCAGAAGAGTTATAAAATTGATCGTGAAACCCGAGGCATTGACCAAAAACAAAGCCGAAATGATCGAGGTCGGGATGGCGATCGCGCCGATGAAAGTCAGGCGCGCCTGTCCGGTGAAAAAATACAAGATCAATATCGTCAAAACGATCCCGATGATGATATTGACATAGGTCTTATTCGTCTCATCAAGAATAAAGTCGGTCGTGTCGGTGGCGATCTCAAGCGTCACGCCCTCTGGCAGCAAGGCGCGGAATTCATCCAACCGGCGGCGGACCTCGCGCGAAATATCGACGGAGTTTCCGTCCGAGACCTTGTTCAATGACATTCCGACCACATCCCGGCCGTTGTAACGCGCCATGGTCTCGACATCTTTGAACCCGTCTTCCACCCGGG
>CAZBSU010000217.1:0-3202 GCA_964494745.1 uncultured Planctomycetales bacterium
CTAACTTAACTTTAACTGTTTTAACTGTTTAAGTAGTATTTCAGGATCGACTAGATATTGATTTACAAATTTATTGACCCCGCGTTTCAAACGGCAGCCGGATTTCTTCGAAATCCTTTGTGCCAAAACGCGGGATAAATTCGGACCCGTTATTTACGTTCACTTTGTTCCGGAAATAATGTCCTCATTTACCCAAAAGGGGAGGGATTTTCGCATGAATAATTGTGTGTTTTTTCATTTATTTGGTTTTTTCGGCCGTCCGCAAAAAAGATGTCCCGGCCCTTTTATCCCCCGGCTCATATGGTATAATTTCACTGATGAAAAGTGACTTATCTTCCTCAACGAACGCCTCTTCGGGCATGAAGATCCCTTTTCCGGGCGCTGGCAGGCTGACGGCGTTTGAGAATACCTCCTTGACCAGGAAGTTCACGATCCTTTATTTTTTCATGTCGATCGTGCCCATGGGTTTCCTGTATTTCCTTTACCTGCAGATCCGCGATCAGGGCAGTATTGAAATCAAAGAATACGATTTTTTCGTTATTATGATGGGAATCGTATTCTTGGTGGCGGCCGGCTATTTCGGGATGCGTTCGATTTTCGGCCGTCTGCTCGGCCTGGCGCGCAAAGAGCGGCATGTTATCGCGGAATTGCTTGGCCCGGAAAAGATGAACTCCATCGATTTGAATAATGACGAGCTTGTTATCCTGGCCGAATCTTTTCGTGAGATCACCTCTCATTTAGAGGAGAATGTCCGCAGCCTGGAATTGGCCAAACGCACCCTGCATTCGGTTCTTTCCCGCGTCGGCCAAGGGCTGTCCTCCATGGAGAACATTGATACCTTTTTAAATCTGATTTTAGAAACCGTGACGGATGCCCTCCAGGCCCATACCGGTGTCCTGGTGGTCCGTGATGAAAAAAAAGATGAATTTCAGATCAAGGCCGTGGCCGGCAAGAACACCGTTCGCATTCAAAAGGCCAACCAGGAAGAGGTCAGCAAGATGCTGGCCCCTTACCAGGAAGCGCGCCAGCCAATGATCATTCACAGGGCAGAGGGCTCAGAGTCCCTGCAGAAGATATTTCCCTTACCTATTCTTGTTTCGCCTCTGGTTTTGCATGACAACATCTTGGGTATGATTATCGTCTGCGGCCGGCCGGAACCCGTGGAATTCGATGAGGAAGAGAAAAATTTGTTAATGAATATTTCTCTGCAGACAGCGGTCGCGATCGAAAACGCCCGTCTTAACGAGGACGCCGAGAAGACCTATTTTGAGACCATCACGGCGCTGGCGATGGCGGTTGAGGCCAAGGATACTTATTCCCGCGGCCACTCCGACCGTGTGGCCCAATTCTGCGTCATGATCGCTAAAGAAATGGGTCTGGGCCAGGAAGAAATGTTGATCCTTCAGGACGCCGCCAAGCTTCACGACCTGGGGAAGATCGGCATCACAGACGATGTCTTGCGGAAGAACGGTCCGCTGAATTCTCAGGAAACCGAGCTGATGAAACGTCACCCGGAAATAGGCGAGGGGATCATCAAACCGATCCGTTCGCTCAGACCGTTATGCGATATCATCCGTCATCATCATGAAAAACTCGACGGCTCCGGTTATCCGGATGGTCTGAAAGGTGATCAGATCTCTTTGCTGGTCCGCATCCTGACGGTCGCCGATATTTTTGATGCCTTGACATCGAACCGTCCTTACCGCGATTCCTACGTCAAGAAGAAGGCCTTCGCGACTTTATACGCGATGAAAGACAAGCTTGACCCTAAAGTCATCACGGCCTTTGAAAAGGCACTTGGAGCCTCATAGCCGCAAGGCAGGAGATTTTTGTTTCGGAGCCCGGGCCCAGCCCGGGCGTTGCTATTTAGGGATAAATTGAGGAGGATGGGTGGGCCGGAAACATTCAAAGAAAATTGTTCCGCCCGAGGCGGAAAAACGATCCCGTTGGCCTTTAATGCTTTTGGTTGTCGGGATATATTTCGCGACGGTTGTGTTTTATATCCTCTGCCTGACAAGTTTCGACCTGGAACTGATGTCAGGCCCCCCATCCCGGCCTAACCCGGCCCTGATCGTCCTTTGGGGCCTCTATTACTTCGTGCCGTTCATTTTGGCGGTTGTCATCGCCGGGCTATTTCGGCCGTTCTGGAAGACTTTTCGTGATGTCCTGGTGCCGATTTTTTATCTGGCCTTGGTTTACAGTTTTCTGATTTTCATGCTGCGCAGCCCGTACGCCGAAAAACATTGGAATGACCTCCGTAACGGCCGGTTGGCCAATATGCGTCTGGCAGAAATAGAACACGTCTTGATTGATGGCGACCAGAACGGCCGGGCGGAATCCGTGCGGTTCACCTTCCGTTTTAATCTGGACGAATTTCCGCCAGGGAAGTATCGCATCACGGGATGGGTGGAGGTGATCCCGGGAGATCAGCCACCCGATAAGATCGGCGCCTTTATCGTCCCTGTCAGCTACGGGGGGGCGAATTCGGGTGTCGGGAATTTTGATTTCGATATCCCCGCTGCTCATGCTGGGCTTGGCCGGGAATACGATCTTCAATTGCAATTGCATCGTATAGCCGAGATGGATAAGTCTCTCAGAAGGATATTGGCCTTATCGCGCTGGTCCCCGTTTTTTCGGACCACGTCATGGGATGGAGAGGACCCGGAGTTGCATACCCGTCCCATCCTGTTGGACACCCGGCAACACGTCGATTTCGTCACTATACCCGCCCATAATCCCACCTAGTTTATTCGCCTTATTTCCCGCCACCTTGCGCAGACCCTTCGTCTGGACTGGGTGGGGTCTATTATTTATTCGTCCGGCTTGACCAAATAGGAACTGGCCCCTATAATACTTTTACTTTACCCCCTATGACAGATCTGTTTTGATTTCAGGAGAGATGCGAGAGTGGTTGAATCGGGCGGTCTCGAAAACCGTTGTGCCGTAAGGTACCCAGGGTTCGAATCCCTGTCTCTCCGTAAATTAACGATATGTAAATTTTTTGAATAGGGAATGAACCGGGTTATCCTGTCACTTTATTAACAAATCTACATAAACAATAGAAGGAATTTTTATGGACGTCCGGCAAGTTGTCTTTGGTTTAATTGGTGGTTTGGGTCTGTTTGTCTTCGGTATGAAATTTATGTCAGAGGCCTTGCAGCATGTGGCCGGGACAAAGCTCCGTCGGATTTTGCGGTCGTTG
>CAZBSU010000218.1:0-3158 GCA_964494745.1 uncultured Planctomycetales bacterium
AAAAAAACGCCGCGTCTTGCTGGCCGGGCTTTATTCCCAGATCGTTTCGGCCATGGCCGCCAAACTCAGAGAGAAGGGGCATCAGGTTAAGACGGTTCTCTCGGCCTCCGAGGTTGTCTCGCGGGTGCTGACCTTTGAACCGCATGTCCTGATCATGAACGTCCAGATGACCGGCGATTGCAACGCTGACGAGATCACCCGGATTATCCGGACCCTGCCGAAATTCGCCAAGACGGCCATCCTTCTTTACAGCTACGTGCATGTCTCGGAACTCGGAAGCCAGGGCCTGCACGAGCACACTCTGCAGGTCGATGATCGGAAGGTCATGTGTCTGCGCGCCGGAGCCAGCGATTATATCGGCGAATACCGCGATTATTCTTTTTTGAAAACGGTAGAGAGATATCTGTAAGGATGAGGGCAGCGGTATGCCGTTGAGTTAAAGATAAATCCGAAAGGACAGGGATGGCGAAGAGGAAAAGGGTCCTGTTCGTCTGCGTGCACAATTCGGCCCGGAGCCAGATGGCCGAGGCCTTTTTGGAGCAGATGGCCGGGGACAGGTTTGAGGCCGAAAGCGCCGGACTTCAGCCGGGAAAACTCAATCCGCTGGTTCTCGATGTCATGCAAGAGCGGGGGATCGATATCTCCGGCAAGGGCACCGACAGCGTTTCTGATTTTTTAAATCAGGGCCGGCGTTATGATTATGTGATCACGGTCTGCGATGAGGCCCAAAAGGAGCAATGCCCGGGTTTTCCGGGTGAGGCTGAAAAAGACCATTGGGGTTTCGCGGATCCGTCGGCCTTTGAAGGGTCCCGTGCCGAGAAGCTGGAAAAAGTCCGCCAGGTCCGGGATGCCATTCAGGCTAGGCTGCGGGAATGGCTCATGAGGGTTGGTTAAAGGTTATTTTAGGGTGAAATGGCTGGAAATGGGGCTGGATTTGGCCTAAGATTTATTTGTTATTTTTCCGGGGGATGAATTCAGCACCCGGGTGCCGAATTCAATATTTTTATAAAATAAAGGAGATAAAGAATTTATGAGAATAATCCTTTTGATCAGTTTTTTCTTTTTTTTGCCGTTGGTCTGTCTGGCCGCTGACGGGGAGCCGGTCACATTTATCATTCAAGTTGATCCGGATATTTTTGATCCTGATACCCAGTTTCAGATAAAGATTTTCAATCTGGATCAATTGAAAAAGGCCCAAGACACGGCCGGGTGTTCCGTATCCTTTGACGTGCAGACAGGTCATGAGAAAATGACCTGCCCGTCAGGAGGCAATCCGGATTTACCGGAACCGGAAGAATTTTTATCTGCGGTTTATGATTTGAATATCCCCCTGGTCATCCCGAGCCGGACTTTAGAAGTCGGACAACAATATCGGCTTGTCATCAGCGGCCGTTATCGTGACAAGTGCAATACAGCTCAGGCAAGCATGGAGGGGATTGCCGAAACCGGCCGGATCGAATTAAGTGAATTCGAATGGGCGGTTACCCAAATGGCCTGTCCCGGGCCTAACGTCCCGGTGGAACCAAGGTCTCCTGCGTCCCGAAGCGATTTGAAAGACCGGGGCGTCTCATCTCAGAGGGATATTTCCGAGGAGAGCGGTTCCTCTTCTCCGGGTCTTCCTGGGATGGTGACGGAATCTCAAAATCTTCCTGAATAAAAAGCAGTCTCCGGATGGGAAGATGGCACGGGTGGGAGGCCGTAACCGTCAAGCAGAAAAAAAGACCCAAATAATTTTTAAGTCAACAGGGGACGCGGGGGAAATCCGTGCCCCCTATATGATATTTTTTAAGAAGATATGATTATATTTCTGCTTATCATCCTGGGCGCCATCGCCGCGTATCTGCTTATCATCTTCCCGGTCTGGATGATGATCAAATGCGCTCGCGCGCAGACACCCCTGATCTGGAAGGCCGTGTGGTTAGGCGTGATGTTGTGCTCCTTGGGCCTGGGGAGTTATTTTTACGCCTTTTTCGGCTCAGAGGATATCAATGACCGAATGACCGCAAGCGTGATCTTCACGGTCATCCTTTTTTCTTATCTCTCGATCCTGCCCATGCAATTTCATTCCATGGAGTATACGAAAAAGAGTCTGCTGTTCCAGATCCGGCAGGTCGAGCGCAAAGATTTGCCCCGGATGGACCCGGCTTATGCCAAGCCTTTCCGGCAGAACCTTGATATCCTGAAACACGAGATTGAATATTGTCATTTTTGGGAGATCGGAAAACAGATCAGGTCTTCGGTCCTGGTCTTGGGCTTAACGCAGATGCTGATCGATGGTGAATTCACCCTGCCGGAATACATGCGCTGGACCGATACATTTGAAAACCGGGATGACTTTTCGTTGCGGAAACATGCGGGGAAATTTGCCAAAATTCGGGCCTGGCTATCACATATCCTGGGAAGAGGCCGCACATCCCGGCTGACCAGCCGCAATGTGGCCGCGACGCTTGCCCCTGATCCGGATTATCCCTTTATCGGGTTTTGGAAAGAGGATTGCGCCCAGGACTATGGGCTGGCCATTGACAGGGCCGGCGGATGGTTTTATTCGGTCCGTTTCTGCGGGCCTGACGGATGCCTTCAGCCCCAAGAGGACAGGTTCAACACCACGATCACCGCCGACCCGGATTACGAGATTCGTGATGCCAATACCCTCCGCATCAAGGGCGCTTGGGGATGGGAGACCTATCATCGTTGCCCGCCGAGGTGAGCATGCCCCTTTTTTCATCATGTTTCGCCATTTTTTAATAAATTTACTGTTGGCCATTGAAAATCCCCTCCTTTTTCAGGACGGATGGGCGTTTTTTATTTGTTGACAAAGCCGGGCTTCAGGAGTATGAATACGGGGGCCTGGAAGGGGGTTCAGGCCAACAAGAGAGTGGAAACCCGAAAAAATCATAATGAAAGAAACAAAAGGAACCCTGGAGGAGGGGACTCATGAACCAAGTCATCGGAAGAATGCTTGTCTTGGTCGGCATTGCGGCTTTGTTGACTGTTGGATGTGGGCAAAGCGCCCAGACGGATACGCAACAAGGCACGGATTTATCTCAGGCCGCCCAAACGATGCAATCCGGCTTGCAGCAGGCTGCTACGGGAGCGGACGAGGCTGCCCAGCAGGCCAAGGCCGAAGCCGAAAAAGCGGCTGAACAGGCCAGGATCGA
>CAZBSU010000219.1:0-3156 GCA_964494745.1 uncultured Planctomycetales bacterium
GGATTTCAGCTACACCTTGAAACTGGATCCCGAGCGTTATGACGCCTTGAATAACCGCGCCTTGATTTATTTTCGTCTTAAAGAATATCAGAAATCAAAACAGGATATGGACCGGCTGAAAAAGAACGGTATCCCGCTTCCGGCGGGGATGGAGGAGGCCCTGGACATGGCTCTTGCCAATCCCAAAGATTTTTCCCGGCGCCTTCAGAACCTGGAACAATTTTTTGAAACCGGCCGGATCCCGGGGCTGGGGCAGGGGGATGCCGCCCCATCTCAAGCCGTGGAAGCCGGGGAGAAAAGCGAGCCGGTTGTTGCCGAGCGGCCTCAACGGCGGGTTATCCCGGCGGCGACGCCGGCGCCGGCCGTTAAACAGGATATCATTATCCTGAAATCGGGCAAAAAGATCGCCGGCAAGATCGTTGAGCAGACGGACGACCATGTCCGCATTGAAATAGAAGGCATCCCGATCACCTATTATTCCGACGAGATCGAGAAGGTGGAATGATAAGGGGCCCTCTTGATGGTTTATATCGGGACATCCGGCTGGCATTATAAACATTGGGTCGGGCCGTTTTATCCCCCGAAGACGCCGGCCAAGGCGTACCTGGATATTTATAGGGAACGGTTTTCGACGGTCGAGATCAACAATTCCTTTTATCATCTGCCCAAGCCCGAAACATTGAGGGATTGGGCGGCCCGGACGCCGGGTGATTTTGTGTTCGCCGTGAAGGCCAGCCGTTACATCACCCATGTCAAGAAATTGAAAAACCCGGATCGGGGCATCAAAAAATTTTTGGGCGTGGTTCGATCTCTGGGGCCTAAATTGGGCCCGATCTTGTTTCAGCTTCCGCCGGGATGGCGATGCAATACCGAACGGCTGGCCGCCTTTTTGGACGCCCTGCCGTCCGGTCATCGTTACACGTTTGAATTCCGCAACCCGGATTGGCACAACGCTGAGGTTTATGATCTGCTGAAACGGCACAACGCCGCGTTTTGCATCTTTGATTTGAAACGCATATTGTCGCCGAAAGAAGTCACGGCCGATTTTGTCTATATTCGCCTGCACGGGCCAGGGGATGCCTATCAGGGCTCATACGGGCAATCGGCCTTGGCCGGCTGGGCCGGCGCGTTTAAGGCCTGGCAGCGGCAGGGCAAGGACACATATTGTTACTTCGATAACGATCAGGACGGATATGCCGGGCTCAATGCGGTTCAGTTGAAAAAGATGTTTGAATGATTTAAGGAAAGGAGAAATATGCGGCGGATACTTTTCATTCTGATGTTTTTGTTTTTTTCGGTGAACGCCGGTGCGGACACGGTTATCCTGCGTTCCGGTCAGAAGATCAGCGGCGATATCGTCGAGAGCAACGGGGATTCTCTCAAAGTGGAATTTGAGGGCGTGGCCTTGACCTATTATATGGATGAGATCCAGTCCATCAACGGCCGGATGGTTGATCCGTCGCAAGATGAACCGCCGGTCCAGGCATCGCAGCCTCGGGCCTCATCGCCGCAGGCCCCTTTGGTTATTAAGACCCAGCGCGGGGATTTGATCCGCGAGGCGACGTCGGATAAACCGGTCTTTGTCGTGCCGGAAGGGGAGATCGCGCCGGCGCCGCTTCCTGATGATTATGAGTCGATGATTCCCGGCTCGGAACCGGCGGCAGCGCCGGCCGCCCAGCCCGAGATCATGGGCCCTGCTCCGGCCTCGGAGCCGGAGCTTGCGCTTCCTGAGGCGGAACCTGTCAGCGTCGGCACCGTTCAAGAAGATCTTTCCGACAAAGAGGATTTCGCGGATCTCTACGCCCGCATGCGGGCTGCCGAGGAAAAGACCGGGCAGGCGAAGATGAAGTTAAGCCCGGCGATAAAAAGCATCATGGTCTTTTTGAACCTGGTCATTTGGGCCGTGGTGCTTGTCTTGGTTATCTCGAATTGGGTCATGTTCGATAAGGCCGGCCAACCCGGCTGGGCTGCGATCATCCCGTTTTATAATTTGTATATCCTGCTCAAGATCGCCCGGAGGCCCGGGTGGTGGCTACTACTATATTTTTTGCCGGTCGTCAGCATTGTTATAACGCTGATTGTCGGGATCGATATTGCGAAAAATTTCGGCAAAGGTGTCGGATTCGGGATCGGGATTTTTATTTTTCCTTATATCTTTGTGCCGATCCTGGCCTTCGGCAGTGCGACTTACGGCGTGCCCTTGCAGGACAATCCGGTCGAACCGTTGCAGGCCCCGAAACTCAACTTGCCGGAATAAAAAAAGGAAGGTTCCGTGGATTTAGTATTTCTGATTTTGTTTGTCTTGTGTATTTTTGTCGGCGGGATCGTCGCCGGGATGGTCATGTTCGCCTTGCCGGTTTGGGCCCTGGTGGATGTATCCTATGCCCGTGATCTTGACGAGCCTTCCAGGACGGCACTGATTATTCTCATCGCCATGTCGATCGGTGGTTTTGTCTTGTTCTGTTTTATGGGAGGCTTCTTTGCGTTTTTGCTGGGGCCGTTCGCATTCTTGGCCGGCTTTTTTTTCATGCTGGTGCCGCTGATCTATAGCGGTTTTATCACCAAGACCCGCGCCCTGAAACAGGCGACGCTGATCGCCCTGACCGTCTTGCTTGTCACCAGTCTCGGTTCCGTGGCCTTTGGCTACGGCACCTGGCGTTTCATAAAACATCCGGACAGCTTTGTGAACCGGATGCGGGCGACATGGCACTCTTCCGATCGGACATGCCCGCGCCGCGCCGAGCCTATCAAGATCCCCCGACCGCAGGAAGATCTTTTCTCTCCCTTGCCGAAATAGATATCAGAAAAAGGTCCGGTTTTTTTATTTATTCGTCCAAGAAAATAACGTCCATGCCGCGGGCGCCGGGGCAGCGCGAGCCGTCTTCGATCTTTCGGCGTGCCCGCCCGGCATAATCGGTTTTTTGTTTGAAGAAAAACGCGCCGCGGTGTTGCCCTTTACGGAGATGGATGAAAGGATGGGAAGCCAGAAAATCTTTCATGGCCGGTGTGTCTTTAAGCAGGATGAGCGACAGGCAGGAGTTGCGGTTGCGGTCGGCCACCCGGGCGCCGAACGCAAGCTTGAAGCGGGTGACCCCGTCGCTGAAGAACGGCCGTGTCCCGCCGAGATGCATCGTGGAATGGCCGAGTTTCCTCATC
>CAZBSU010000220.1:0-3137 GCA_964494745.1 uncultured Planctomycetales bacterium
GAAGGTGTCGTGCTCCCGAAAGTCAAGGAAGACCGCACCCATGTTTTCCATCTTTATGTTATTCGGGTCAAAAATCGGAATCAGGTCCTCGAAAAACTCCAGCAGCAGGGCGTCGGGGCCCTGATCCATTACCCGATCCCGATTCACCTGCAGGAGGCCTATCAGGATTTGGGCTACCGCAAAGGGCAGTTCCCGGTTGCCGAACAGGTGGCGGATGAGATCCTGTCCCTGCCGATGTTTCCGCACATGACCAAAGAGCAGGTCGCCGAGGTCTGCGACGGCTTAAAGAAGATTATTTAGGCTGAATCTTCTTTGAAAAAAGGTTCGATTTCCCCTTCAGGCTTTTGGGATAAGCGGAGCTAAGGCTTTAGCCTCGTTTTAAAAAACTTCCTATTTGCATTGAATTCCCCATATTTATTTTAGTATACTGATACGGTTAAAGGGGGGCTTGTCGCCCCGAAAGGCAAGGTCTATTCTGCGGGTTTTTGAGCCTTTTATCAGAAAATGGGTAAGAAAAGAAAAGTCATCTTTCTGGACCGTGACGGGGTTATTAACGTATTTCCCGGCAACGGCAATTATGTCACCAAGGTCAAGGATTTTCACTTCATCCCCCGGGCCCGAACGGCCCTGCGCATGCTGAAAGAGGCGGGGTACACGATCTTCGTGGTCTCGAACCAGGCCGGGGTCGGCAAGGGGGTCTACTCCCAGGATAAGCTGAACCGTATCAACCAGCGCATGCTTACCGAGGTCGAGAAATCCGGGGGGCAGATCAAAAAGGCCTATTATTGCACGCACCGGGCGGACGCCGGCTGCAGCTGCCGCAAACCCGGCATCGGTTCGATCGCCAAGGCCCTCCAGTCGGTTTCCCTTTCTTTGGCCTCTGCCAGGGATTTTTATTTTGTGGGCGATACCAAGGCGGATATCGAGGCGGGATTTAAGGCCGGATGCAAAACGATTTTTGTGCTGTCGGGCCGTGAAAACCGTCGGTATATGCGCAACTGGCTCGTCAAACCGGATTTTGTGGTCAAGGATCTTTATGAGGCCGCCAAACTGATTATTAACGGCAAGGCCAAGATGCCGGCTCAAAATCATCTCTTGAAAAAACCCGCCGCAAGATAAGGACAGTATTCAGTTATCGATGAAGATTCTCGTCGTCTACGCCACGGCCGGCGCCGGGCACAAGAAAGCGGCCGAGGCCCTTTATCAGGGCTTGCTGGCGCAGGGATTCCAGGATGTCGTCTATCTGGATGTCCTGGAATACACCAATCATTTTTACAAAAATCTTTACAGCCGGCTGTATACCTTCCTGGTGACCCACATGTCCTGGTTGTGGGGCCTTTCCTTTTTTATCGCCGATATGCCGTTTTTGCAGCCCCTGATGCGCCTGTTGCGCCGGGTCCACAATACGGTTCACGCCGGCCGGTTCCACCGTTATCTGGTTAAGGAGCAATTCGATGTCATTATGAGCACGCACTTTTTTCCGAACGAGGTGGCGGGGTATCTGAAAAGAAAAGGCCGGATCCATGCCCGGATTATCTGCTCGGTAACGGATTTCGATGTGCATCATATCTGGCTGGCCTCCGGGGTGGATGATTTCACGGTGGCGAGCGACTGGACCCGGGACAAGATTGTTCGCCTGGGCGTGCCTGCGGATCAAGTTCAGGTTACCGGGATACCGGTTGCGGCGAAATTCTCTGAACCCAAGGACACGGCCGCGTTGAAGCAAAAGTTTGGACTGGATGCCGAGGCCTTCACGCTGCTGCTGGCCACGGGATCGTTCGGGATCGGACCGATAGAGGCGATCATCGAATCCTTGCAGGGATTTCAGATTATGGTCGTCTGCGGACACAACCGCGGGCTTTACCAGCGTCTGCGGCGCCAGGAAAAAAGGCTTGTCAAGATATTCGGTTTGGTCGACAATATGGATGAGTTGATGGCCGTGGCGGACGCCATGGTCACCAAACCGGGCGGGCTTTCCATCTCCGAGGCCCTGGTCAGCGGACTGCCGCTGGTCTTTTTTAACGCCATCCCGGGGCAGGAGAGTCATAATATCGCGGTCCTTAAACAGCATGGGATCGGGATTACCCCCCGATCAATTGAGGATATGCGCATGCGGCTGATTAGCTGGCGGGATTCTCCCCCGGCCTTTCAGGCCGCCCGGGAGAAGACCCGGGCCCTGGCGCGGCCGCAGGCCGTAAACGATATTATTGATGTGATCCGATAACCCTTTTCTTTCCCAATCCTATCTCATGTCTCCCAAGATTGCCCAGGTTGTGGTCGGCCTTCCGGTCGAAGGCCCGTTTGATTATCTTATTCCCGAAGATTGCCGGGATAAAGTGACGGCAGGGTCGCGCGTGCTGGTCCCTTTCGGCCCGCGGCGCATGGTCGGTTACGTGGTCCGCTTGTTGTCGCGCAGCAAACGGAAAAAGATCAGGTCCCTTATCGCGGTTCTTGATTCGCGGCCGGTGCTTGACGAGGCCATGTTGGCTTTGACCCGGGAATTTGCCGGGCGTTACGGCTGTTCCTGGGGCGAGGCTATTGAGACGAGTCTTCCGGTCAGCTTGCGCCGCAAGAAATCTTTTGATATCCCGCCTGTGTCCCATCAGGCGCAGGGCCAGCCTTCCGGGGAGGTGATCTATTATCAGGATCCGGGACGCCGTGACTATTGGCCTTTTTTGCTCGACCGGGTGAGCCGGATCCTTGCGGCCGGGGGGAGTATCCTCCTGTTGACGCCGGATAAGGTTTCTGGCGCTGGACTGGAAACAAGATTGAAAAAGGAATTGGCAGAACCCCTGATCCGTTTGGATCGGCAGCTGACGGCGAAGAAAGAATTGGAAAACTGGATGGCGGTCAGGTCCGGCCGGTGCCGGGTCGTCCTGGGAACGCGTTCGGCTGTTTTCGCGCCTTTGCCGCGGCCGGCGCTGATCGTTGTTTTCGATGAGGATAATCCGGTTTACAAGCAGGACCAGACCCCGTTTTACCATATCCGCGATGTGGCCTGGCTGCGAGCGTCGCAGCCGGGGATGACACTGGGGTTTATCAGTTCGGCCCCGTCGGTGGAATTGTGGCACCGGCTTAAGGCCAAGGCGGCGGAGAAACATCAGGCGTCTTGCGCGCACCTGGCCCCGCTCAGGATG
>CAZBSU010000221.1:0-3136 GCA_964494745.1 uncultured Planctomycetales bacterium
TCTGGTGGAATATTTCGCCAATATTATGGATGTCGGGTTCACGGCCCAGATGGAAGAGAACCTGGACCTGATCGAAGAGGGCCAGCAGGATTATACGGAGCTGCTCGGCACTTTTTACCGGCCGTTCCGTAAGGAACTGAAGCATGCCTCCCAGGTGATCAAGAAGACGCAGAACTTTGTGGACGACTATTGCCCCGAATGCAACCGCCAGCTCGTGATCAAATGGGGACGCCGGGGCAAATTCCTCAGCTGTTCCGGTTTCCCGAAATGCAAATACGCCCGGGCCATCACCACCGGGGTTGCCTGTCCGCAGGACGGCTGCGACGGTCAATTGGTCCAGCGCCGTTCGCGCGGGGGGCGGTCGTTTTATGGATGCACGAATTTTCCGCAGTGCACCTTTACGACCAACCAATTGCCCAAGCAGCCCGGTCAGCCGGATAAGGCCCCGGGTTCCTGAGACCGATGAAACGCTATGTCGAAAAGTTTCTCACCTATCTAGAGATCGAGAAGAACTATTCCCCGCACACGCTCACCAATTATAAGATCGACCTGAATGAGCTAAGCGCGCTCCTTGACCATCCGGACCCGCTGAAGTTAAGTTATCTGCATCTGCGCAAATATCTGGCCCAGATGCGCCAGCGCTCCTTAAAGCCGCGCACCCTGGCCCGCAAACTCTCCAGCATCAGGAGTTTTTTTAAGTTTCTTCACCGCGAAGGCCTGATCAAGAATAATCCCGCGGTTTTATTGTTAACCCCGCGTCTGGACAAAAAACTGCCCAAATTTCTTTCCGAAAAAGAGGTCACCGCCTTGATCGAATCCCCCCCTTTGGATAAGACCGCGGGCAAACGGGACCGGGCGATCCTGGAACTGTTGTATTCGAGCGGGCTGCGGGTGAGCGAATTGGTCGGCATGAACGTCGAGAGTGTGGATGCGATCAGCAACCTGGTGAAGGTCAGGGGCAAGGGGAAGAAAGAACGCCTGGTCCCGGTCGGGGACAAGGCGGTCGAGGCTTTGAGGGATTATCTGAATGACCGCGCGAGCGGCCAGCGCGCGCTTTTTTTAAACAAGAACGGCCGGCGGCTCTCCGACCGCGGTGTGCGTAACATTATCAACAAGCATATCCTCAAGACCAGTATCAGGATGAACGTCTCGCCGCATGTCATGCGGCATTCTTTCGCCACGCATCTCTTGAACCGCGGCGCGGACCTGCGGTCCGTGCAGGAGCTTTTGGGGCATGTCAATTTATCGACCACGCAGATTTACACGCATATTTCGACCGAGAGGCTGAAGAACGTTTATGACAAGGCCCATCCGCACGCTTAACAGGCGGGCCAGATAGGCGGGCCTGAGTGGTTGTGCCGCGTGTTATGGCGAGTCCCGCGGCCGTGTCGTTGTGAGGAGTCCCAATAAAATCGGGAACGAGCCATCTATTTAAGATAGCCCTATGAACATTATTTATGACCTCATTTTTCTGCTGGGCCTGCTGATCTATCTGCCGGTCCTGTTTCTGCGGGGCAAATGGCATAAGGATTTCGGCACGCGTTTCGGCCGGATCCCCCAAGAGATCCGTTCTCAGCGGGGGGACGCGCCGGCGATCTGGTTTCACGCGGTGAGCGTGGGCGAGGTGATGGCGGTCATGGACCTGATCAAGCAGACCCGGCGCCTGATCCCGGATGTCCGGCTGGTCCTGTCCACGGTCACGCCCACGGGGCATGCCCTGGCGCAGTCGCGGCTGGGGGATATCTGCCTGGTGATCTACGCGCCGCTGGATCTGGGCCCTGCCGTGCGCGCGTACATTGACATGATCGACCCCAAGCTTTATGTGTCCGCGGAAACCGAGATCTGGCCCAACCTGATCTCCCGGTTAAAGGACCGGGGTGTGCCGGTGGTGATCTGCAACGGCCGTTTGTCCGAGTCGTCATTTAGGCAATACCGGCTGTTCGGTTTCCTTTTTAAACGGGTGTTCGAACGCATCGACGCGTTCTGCATGCAGACCGAACAGGATGCCGGCCGGATCCGGGCCCTGGGCGGCCGGCCGGAAAGGATCCACACGGTCGGGAATCTGAAATTCGATATCGCGCCGTCGGGCAGGGGATTCAAAAAAACCGATTTGGGTTTTAGGGACGAAGATCCCGTGTGGATCGCGGGGAGCACGCATCCCGGCGAAGAGGAGATCGTGCTGTCGGTTTATTCCCGGGTGAGGGAGCGGCACCCGTCCCTGCGCCTGATCCTGGCCCCGCGCCATGTGGAAAGGGCGGACTCGATCGCGCAGACGGTGCGAAAAAAGGGTTTTTCTTTCCGCTTCCTGTCCGAAGCCTTGTCCGGGAATCCGCAGGACTTCCCGGTTCTCATTGTCAACACGATCGGGGATTTGCGCGCTTTGTATCCGCTGGCAGCCGTTGTTTTTATGGGCAAGAGTTTAAAAGGCAAGGGCGGGCAGAATATCCTGGAACCCGCGTTTTACGGCCGGTGCGTGCTTACCGGGCCCAACATGCAGAATTTTCAAAGCGCGACGGATCAGCTTCTTAAGGAAGGAGGCCTGATCCAAATCGACAGCGAAGAGGGCCTTTATTCAGCCGCGGCCCGGCTCCTGGACAATCCTTCCGAAGCCGAGCAAACCGGGCAAAAAGCCCGGGCCATGGTCCTTCGCCATCAGGGCGCCACCCAAAAAACCATCGAGATCCTGCAGAAATTCATTTGGCCGTAATTCTGCTATAAAATAAACAAATATCCCCGAAAAAACATCTACCCCATAAACCGCGAGGTTGTGGGGATTTTTTGTTTAGGTAACCGGGGACATTTTGTCACCGGTTTGAATCAGTCCGGGAAAAAAGGAGTCTTTATGCCATCTAAAATTATCATGATCAGTGGTATTGAACGGAAAATCCTCTATTTGCGCGGTAAAAAGGTGATGCTGGACAAAGATCTGGCGGATTTATATGGAACGAAGCCGATTGTTTTAAGGCAGCAAGTCAAGCGGAATAAGGACCGGTTCCCGGAAGATTTCATGTTCCGGTTATCAGATCAGGAAACAGATCTCATGGTATCACAAAATGTGATACCTTCCAGAAAGGTGCTCTAAATATAAATTATTGTCCCGTATGAGGTTATTTAGAAAGTTCCCCCCGGGGGAACT
>CAZBSU010000222.1:0-3112 GCA_964494745.1 uncultured Planctomycetales bacterium
CGCGGCCTTTGACGTCAGTGCGGCCTGTTCGGGTTATCTTTACGCCCTGACCACGGCCAAAAAATATATCGAATGCGGGATGGTTAAGAACGCCCTGGTCATCGCGGCGGATAAATTCACCTCGATCCTCGACTGGAACGACCGCCAGACCTGTGTCCTGTTCGGCGACGGCGCCGGGGCCTGCGTGCTTGGCCCGGTCCGCGGCAAACGCGGGATCCTGTCGGATTTTCTTTTGGCGCACGGGGAATTCGCGGAGCTGATGATGGTGCACAATCAGGACCGCGAACCGATGTCGCAAAAAGATATTCTCGTGCGCGCGCCTTATGTGACGATGCGCGGGCCGGAGCTGTTCAAGATCGCGGTCAATTCGATGTCCGAGGCCGTGGCGGTATCGGTTAAAAGAGCGAAATTAAAGGTCAAGGATATCGATATCGTCGTGCCTCATCAGGCCAATGACCGGATCATCTCGGCCGTGGCCAAAAAGCTCAAGATCCCCAAAGAGAAATTCTTTATCAATATCGAAAAATACGGTAATATGTCTGCGGCGGCCATTGCCGTGGCCTTATATGAGGCGGTCGAGCAGGGACGCATCAAGCGCGGCCGCAACGTGGCGCTGGTCACCTTCGGCGCGGGGCTCGTCTCCGCGGCGAATGTTGTCCGTTGGTGAGCGCGTTTGTTGCGTTCATTGCGTTTATTGAGTTAACCCAACAAACCCCATAAATCCAATCATGAATATAGCCTACATTTTTCCCGGGCAGGGGGCCCAGTTCGTCGGCATGGGCAAGGAGCTGTATGATGCCGTTCCGGAAGCCAAGGCGGTCTTTGACCAGGCGAACGAGCTTTTTGACGGCAACCTGATGAAGATCATGTTTGAAGGCCCGCCGGACCTGCTGACCCTGACCGCCAACAGCCAGCCTGCGATCGTGACCCACAGCATCGCCGCGGTTCAAGCCTTCAAGGCAAATCCGAAATATCGGGAAATTCGGCCGAAATTCACAGCCGGATTGAGCCTGGGCGAATATTCCGCGCTGGCCGCGGCCGGGACGTTAAGCTTCGGCAGGACGATCAATCTGGTGCGCAAACGCGCGGCCCTGATGGAGGCGGCCACGCAGCTGAAACCCGGCAAGATGGCCGCGATCATCGGCCTGGACAAGACCCGGTTGGAGGATATCTGCCAGCTGGCCGGGGCCCAGATCGCGAATTATAATTCTCCCCAGCAGATCGTGATTACCGGTGATGCGGCCAAGGTCGAAGAGGCCGCCCGGCTGTGTCAGGAGGCCGGTGCCCGCAATGTCGTGATGCTGGATGTCAGCGGGGCTTTTCATTCTTCTTTAATGGAGACCGCGGCCGAGCAGTTTCGCATCGAGCTGAACCGCACCCCGATCGAGACCGCGCACATCCCGGTCGTCAGCAATGTGGATGCCCATCCGGTCACCGACCCCCAGGATATTATCCTGAACCTGTCCCGCCAGATCACCTCATCCGTGCAGTGGGTCGATTCGATTCAATACATGGCCGGCCAGGGGGTCACGGATTTTATCGAATTCGGCCCCGGCAAGGTCTTGAAAGGCCTGATCCGCCGCATCGATCCCAAGCTGAAGGTCCACAATATCGCCACCCCGGCCGATATTGACGCCCTGCCTTTCTGATTTTCTCGCTGTCGAATTTTTTTATTTTCCCCATTTTTTTCTTTTTTTCTTTTCTTTTCTTTTCTTTGTCTTTATTTCTTTTCTTATCCTTTATCCTTTATCCTTTTTCCTTCATCCTTCTTAATTCACCCGAATTCCCCTTGAGATAAATCCGCGGCAACTTTATAATATTAATACTTAAAAGAACATAAGGGATTCGTGTATGCCCGCATTGGGACAAAACGAGCTCAAAACAATCCTGCCGCAGTCCTATCCTTTTTTGATGCTGGACCGCATCGAGGATTACAAAGAAGGGGAGTGGCTGATCGCGGCCAAGAACATTTCGGCCGACGAGTGGGTGTTTGAGCAGAACAACACGTCTCCTGGTTCCCCGGGCATTTTGGCAGATTTCAAAAATGGTCCCGGGGATCTGGGGCCCCGGGGCACCGGGGCACGGGGGCTCGGGGACGCTGGGTCCCCCGGACGTCAGGGATTCAAGGGGCCTGCTGAGGCGGGTCATATTTTTTTTCCCGACACCCTTTTGATCGAGGCCGCGGCCCAGGCCGCGCTGGTGCTTTATCATGTCACCAAGGTCCGCGATACCGGCCGCCGCCGGCAGTATTTTATCGGCAAGGTCAACGCGGAATTCATCGAGCCGGCTTGTGTCGGCGATGCGGTCCGGATCAAGGTCCGGGCCGGCAAACTGCTCGATACCGGCGGGTATACCCATGTGGATATCACGGCTGACGATGCCCTGAAGGCCAAGATCGAGCTTTTTTTCAGCGTTCGGTAAGCCGTTATTTTTGATCTTTGTCTCATGAACGAATAACGCAATGAACCCAACAAACTCAATAAACCCAACAAGCCCGGCCCGCCGCGTGGTCGTCACCGGCCTCGGCGTGGTGTCCTCGATCGGCATCGGCTGGCCGGCGTTCTGGAAAAATCTGATCGCCGGCAAATCCGGCATCAGTAAGATCGAGAGCTTTGATACCTCGGGCTACGACCGCCATTACGGCGGCGAGATCAAGGATTTCCGGCCCGAGCGGTTTATCGACCGCCGCAAACTGAAATTCCTCGGCCGCGCCTCGCAGTTAGGCATTGCCGCGGCCAAGCTGGCCCTGGAGGATGCGGGGCTTAGCGCGGATGACCTGCCGAAAGAGCGCACCGGCGTGTGCATGGGCACGACGATGGGGGAGCCGCAGATTATGGAGGCCATGGATGCCAAGTGCGTCGAAGCGGATGAATATAAAGTCGATCCCTTATCCGCCTTTAGATACCCTGCCGGGACGATCAGCAATGCTGTAGGATTTGAATTGAACCTTAATCAAAAGAATATGGTCTTTGCTACGGCATGTGCTTCGGGCAATTATTCCATCGGCTATTCCTATGATTTGATCCGTGCCGGCCATGCCGACTGCATGCTGGCCGGGGGCTCTGACGCGCTTTCGCGGATTGCTTTCTCGGGTTTTTTCCGTTTATTGGCG
>CAZBSU010000223.1:0-3050 GCA_964494745.1 uncultured Planctomycetales bacterium
GTCGGTGATATCCTCGAAGTGCATACCGTGATGTCAGGCGTGATCGATGTGATCAAGGGCTTCGGTAAGGTGATTCGCGTCGAAGAAAAAGGAAGGAAGGCCGTGTTTCTGCTCGGCATTCAATTCATAGATGCCAAGAAAGTCATATCCCGCAAACCCATTTCCAAAACAAAAAACAAAAAATGACAGCCGCCTTTTCAAGGGACAGGTAAGCCTGGTTTCACTCTTTCCCCGCGGGAAGTGACTGTCACCTGAGACTCAATATGCCGCAAATGAGTCAAACATCCCTTTCGGTAAATATATTAAAATTTATCACGGCCGGTTTGCTCGGCGTGTTTCTGATCGTCTCCTTCCTGCAGCCGGTCGAGACCGAAGATATCTGGTGGCATCTGGCCGCGGGACGGTTTATGAGCGAGCATCACGACGTCCCGCGCACGGATCCGTTTTCCTTCCGCAACGCGACCATCCCCTGGACCCTGACCCAATGGCTGGGCAGTCTCAGCTATTATCTTGTCTATCGGCAGGCCGGCCTGGACGGCCTGCGGTTCTTCCGAGTCTTTCTTTTCATGGCAATCATGTTGATCTTCGCCCGTTTCGCGCGCGGCAAAATCCCGGCTTATGCCTTGTTTTTTCTGATATTTCTTATGGCCTTCGGGCTGGAACGAAGGTCACATCTGCGACCGTATGTCTTTAATTTTATCTTTATCCAACTGGAATTAATCCTGCTCACCCTGTACCGTCAGCGGGAACGCTGGCGGTATCTTTTGCCCATACCAGTTTTAAGCGCGGTATGGTTCAACCTGCATTTGGGCGGGGCGGTTTACGGCCTGGGCATCCTGGCGGCCTTCGGACTGACCAGTCTCTGTGAATATATCTTCACGCTTATCCGCCCGCAGGCCGCGCGCGGTCCCGGCATGGCTCATCCCGGCCGGCAGTGTTTTGAGCTGGGCCTGACCGCGGCCGTATTTATCGCCGCCTGGCTGATCAATCCCTACGGCAAGCAGGGCGCCCTGTATCCGCTGCGCGTCTTTTCCGATCCGCAGTTTATCTTCTTTTATGATTTCCGCCGTATCATTAATGAGATGAAGCCGCCGCAGTATTTGTGGACCTGGGAAGGGATATGGTGTTTAGGCCTGACGGGCTGGGTGCTTTGGACGTATCTACGACGTCAACAGAAGGGCCTGCTGCCTTTCTTTTTATTGTTGCCGGCCCTGGTGGGATTTGTTCATTCCCGGCGGCTGGCCGCGGTGTATGCCTTGCTCGCGGGATATATTATCGTGCTGAACTGGTCCGCGACGGGCATCCGTCACACCGGCCGTAAACAGCACGGGTTCGCGGTCGCGGCCTATCTTGTCCTGATCGGCCTGCTCGCCCTAACGTTGACACGCCGTCTTTCGACGGGCATTTATAAAAACGGACGCGCCCGGCCGACTTACGCACAGCAAACGAATTATCTTACCCCCCAGCGTCAGCTTGCCATCCTCGACCGGATCAAGGCCGAAGGCATCGTCTATAACTCGGATATCCTGGGCGGGTATATCCTTTTTAACCGGTATCCCCGGCTGAGACCTTTCATCGACGGCCGTCAGCTGGATATCCCGGCCTATATCACGGCGGGGAGGGCGATCCAATATCCCCAGGTTTACTGGCACTACCTCGAAGACGATTTTAATATCCGCATCGTTCTGGTGACGGTCAAAAATAACCTTATCCTGAATTTCCTGAAACACATCCTCGCCAGCGGCCGCTGGCAGCTGATCGATCTGGACGGTGCCAACACGCTCCTGGTCAAACGGGACGCCTTTGACCTCCCGCCGGAATTCGCCCAGTTTGAGACCAAGCTGGGACAAACGCGAATTGACGAAAATGTGCTCCGGGCGGTTTTGGATAATCCGCCGGAACCCACAACCTTGCCAGCCGGGGTGAAAGATTTTGTTCTGCCCGGTCCCAAATGGGTTGATTTGTGGAGCGAGGGGCGAATCCTGTATGAGCTTGGTTACCGCCCGGCCGGGATAGACCGCCTGGCCCGTTCTCTTCAGATCAAAAACACCGAGGAACGCCGTCAGGCCCTGAGGCAAATGCTCACAGAACAATAATTTCAGGATATCATCAGGAAGGCTTCCCTTGAAAACACGTTTCGGCGCCCCTGGGATGCGTGAATTAAAAAGGGGAGGTCTTTCTCATGTTTATTTTAACCTTCGGGTAAAGACGGGGCCAGCATCTGCTTTTTGACCCGTTCGAGTTCCGCCATCTGTTCCTCAGTCAGGCGCCGGCTCTCCAGCATAAAATCCACCACGTCCTTCTGAAAATCCGGCTCATAATCCATGAAGCTCTCATCTTTGACCAGCTTGATGATGCGCGCGATATCCTCGCGGCGTTTGGTGGGGATGCTTAACAGCGGCGGCATATGATGCAGGGAGGAGAAGCGAAGAAAAAAGGTCTCAAGCCCGGCGTCATCCTGGACGACCGCTTCGTCCATTAAGCTCAGGGATTCGGTGAGATACTTTAACTTGCGGTTAGGGAAAAACGCGTGCTTGGCGCGCAGGCCGATCAACGAACCGTAATAGGCCTTGATCACGGCCGGGTAATCGGCCGGGTCGCCGGGATATTTCTCTTCGATGAGGACGATCAATGCATCGTTCTCTTTGGGATCTTCCAGGGCTTTCGGTAAATTGTGCCGCAGATGCAAAACAATTTCGTACTCTTCGGCCTTGGCCGGGAATCCGCCCTCAGCAGCGCCGGCCAACCATGCGTGCAAAACACATATTGTTACGGCTAATCCGCTTATTATCCGCCGGAGATAAGTCATCGCAATCCTTCTTAATAGGGATCAACTCCCCATTTAAAACGGCGTTGTCCCGTTATTTCCAGCCGAAAAGCGAGGTCACCCCAATGGTGAGCGCGCACAGCGGAAGAAAATGATTGTCCAAAACATCTCGAGAATTATTCAGTTCGTATTATAGCAAAAAAAGGACGTCTGTCCCCGTTATTAGCTTCCCAAGTTCAAGAATTAAGTGCAACACTTAGGAAACGTGTTATCCTAAGTGCAT
>CAZBSU010000224.1:0-3039 GCA_964494745.1 uncultured Planctomycetales bacterium
GAAGTATTACCAGATCCATCGATACCGGGTATTGGCCGCGACAGGCCGCCAGGACGAGGCCCTGCCACCCCGCGGCTGCGGTCCGCGATAATTGCTGAAAGATTGGTTGACCGGCAGAAAGTTGACGGGTAGAATTTTTTTGAACATTTTATTCGAACGAGGCCGACATGAAAAAGAAGACGGTCAGGAATATCCTTGTCATCGATGATGACCCCAATATGATCCGCATCCTGGAGAAGTGGCTTCAGAACGCGGGCTGCCGGGTCTGGGCGTCCTTAAACGGCACAGAAGGGATTGAGACCGCGCAAAGGGAAAAGCCGTCTTTGATCCTTTTGGATTTGATGTTGCCCGATATCGGCGGGGTTGAGGTCGCGCGCCGCCTGAGGGAGGATCAGCAGACCACGGATATCCCGGTTCTTTTTATGACCGTGACGATGGGTGTCGAGATCGATAAGGGCGATGAGACCATGGAGATCGACGGCCGGCTTTATCGTGTTTTTGCCAAACCCCTGCACCGGGCCAAACTGCTCAGTGAGATCCGCAAGTCGATCAACCGGCGGCTGAATAAGAATCCCTCTTCGATCGAAGGCAGCTGACCTCGGGACGGAAAGGATGGATTGTGGCGCCAACAGGGCCGAAACGAAAAGATGAGGTCCCTTTTTTGACTTCCACCTTCAAGATCTGGCTGGTGGGCTTCATCTTTTTTTTGGTTTTTTTGCACGTGTTTAATGTGCTTTTTTTGCCGCAGGGGAGTATCATTCCGGAAAAGGTGATCCTGGGTTTGGTCCTGGGTTTGATGGCCTATCTTTGGTCCCAGGAGGTCCGGGATCGTCACCGACTGGAGATCGTTAACAATGATCTCGCTCATATAAAAAAAGGTCACAAGGGCATCGAGACCGATGCCGTTATGGCCTTGGCTCAGATTCAGGAAAGCCAAAATCCCCAGCTTCATCGGCATGCCCAGCGGGTTCTGGTGATGTGCCAGGCCATGGCGGATGCTATGGATTTTGGATGGGAGCAGCGCGAGATCCTGCGGCGGGCCTGTATCCTACATGATTTGGGCAGGCTGCTGTTGCCGGTCGATATTCAAACCGGCCCTTCAGTCTCGATGGCGGACGAGGATGCGGCGCTGATCCGCAAGCATCCCCGCCAGACGGTCGATCTTTTGGCGCCCTTAAGATTCCTGACCCGGGAAAGGATTGTTATCCTGCATCATCACGAGCAGTTCGACGGGAAGGGTTATCCTTCCGGGCTGAAAGGCGACCAGATCCCGCTTGAGGCGCGCATGATCGCCGTCGCGGATGCGTTTGACGAACTCAACCGTGCCCGGGCCGACCGGCTGGATGGATACAGTGAGGATTTTATTTTGGAAGAGTTCAGGGGGTTCGGCGGGACCCGGCTGGATCCCCGGCTCGTGGTGACCTTTCTTGAGGTCTTGCGCAAGAATCCGAAATTTTGGAAGATCGAAACCTGAACCTTTTAACTCCGCGCGGGGAGGGAAGGAGGTCGGCGTGAAAATCGGGAAGAAAAATGTCACGGTTTTTAAGATGCGCAATCGTAAAGGGTATGCCGCCGTTTGTTCCGCCCATCTGACCGAAGGGGGGACCCGGGGCCAGGCCCTGGACCGGATGGCCAAGGCCCTCAAACGGACCCAGAAAAAAAAGAAATAAATCCCTGCCTCCAAGGCCGTTATAATATAAGTGTTACCCCAGAGAATGGATCGGGACATGTCTTTGTTTTTTCGGTTTATACTGATTTCCTGCCTGGCCGCCGGGTGTTTGGCCGCGCCGGCCCGGGCCCAGGAACCTAAAGATCCGGAGTCATTGCGCCGGGAGATCCTTGAACGGATCGAGCACGACCGGCAGAATTTGGTGACCTGTTACGCCCATGCCTGCGGGCTGACGTTTCAGTGCAATCCGCAATGGCGCGTCCGGGTCGTCGATGAATACAGCACGATTATCACGATCTCGGCCGATCCTTTTGTGACCTTGGCGATATCGCGCATCGATTCCGATATAAGATTGCTCGGAAAGCTGACCAAGTCTTTTTTTCAAGACAAACAGATTTATATGGATAACTTCCGCAAGGAATATGTCCCTTTCGGCGGCGGCGATGCGATCGAGCTCAAAGCCTTTTCGAAATTCGAGCCCGGCATGCGGTATCAGGGTTATTTTTATGTCAATGATAACGGCTTGAATTCTGTGTTTTTTGCCGTGTATCCCAAACAGCATTGGGACGAATATAAATTTTTCATCAAAGAGATTGCCGGAACCTTTAAACGCATCTGACCTCTTACCCCCTTTTCGGTGAGCCCTGCCTTTCTACCCCTCGGATAAACGCTGTAAGGAAAAGCTTGCCTTTGCGACCAATACTTGTAGCTTGGAATCAACATGACGTGTCAGCGAGTAAGCGAGTATGTCCCATGAAGAAAAAAGTCCAGGAAATACGATTGAGGATCAATTTGGATATGTCCGGCAAAGATGCGCAAGACATCGTCCAGGCCAAACTGAAGTCTATCCGGGGACTCGCATCCGAGTCTTTTGATTTTTTCCCCAGAGCGCAACGTCCTGCCGGGCGCCTTGCCCGCGAAAAAGCCGGCGTCCCAGATGAGGAGCTGACCCAGGCCGAGGCCGAGGTCCTGCGCGAGATGGGCGGCCAGCCGGGTGTCGTGCAGGCCAGGCTTCAGGTCTTACCCACGGGTCCAGACAGGTCGGACATCATCATTGAATTGAAGAAGAATTATCCGGCCACGGCCAGCCGGAATCTGCTTGATCGATATTTTCTCCGCAAGATCGCCTGGGGTATCTTTGAAAGTTTTTTCAAGGATAATCGCGGGATCGCCTAGCCTCCCCTCGAGTCCGTGATAGCCAATTTGAGTTTATATAAGTTTTGTCTTGTCCGGATGGCCTCGGCCCCGGAGTCTTCCCATTCCAGATGCCTTTCAGACCCCTGCGGGGCCTTTTTTGCCCAGGCCCCGGTTATAGTAGTCGATCCTGAAATACTACTTAAACAGTTAAAACAGTTAAAGTTAAGTTAGAA
>CAZBSU010000225.1:0-3013 GCA_964494745.1 uncultured Planctomycetales bacterium
CTATTATCAAAAATGGCAGCAGATACGGCAGCATCAGCAGGTCATGAAAATGGGCGATAAAATACCACCACGGTTTGATTAAATAACGTCCCTGCAACGCCGAGAGATCGTACCACCAATGGCCGCAAAGAAGATAACGCACCCCCAGCGTCAGGGCCCAGGCGGCCAAGGCCAAGATGAGAGGAATCAGCGAATATCGGCTAGGGGGCGGAGCCTCTTTCGACCGACGGGAAAGGATGGACAACAAAAGCAGCAGGGGCAGAATAAGGACGCCGGACGATTTTAAAAACACGATCAAAACAGACAAAAATCCAAGATAAAAATGATGGCGCCTTTCTTCGCTGGCATGCCATTTGAACCATGCCAGCATGAAAACCATCAAAAAGACGGCCAAAGGGCTGTCAACCAGGATCCGCGTCGCGGTCGAGATATTCAGATAATTAAACGCAAGACCGAGCATGCAAAAAACGGCTGCGAACCGGTTGCGAAGACACCGCCCCAGAAAATACATCACCAGGATGCCGGCAAGATTGATCAAAAGGGTTATGATACGAAATCCGGTTAAATCATCCGCAGCCAATATCCCAGGTATCAATAAGACGGGAAATAACGGCGGATGATATTGATACATTTCTTTTGATGCCAGACAGGCTGGCTTGCGAACAATATTCCGCGCCTGATGAGCATAATAGGCCTCATCAGCCCATAAGGAACGGGTCGATATGTGTTCTAATCGCAGCCAGACAGCGATGATCAAGGCCAAGGTCAGTATGGCCAGAAAAAAGAATACAAACAAAGATTTCGAATGTTTCATCGATATTTGCATTGAGACATGCCCCTGTCAGATTTTTGACGGCGGTTCTTCCAAAAACGTGTGTTTCCCTGCCGGCTCATTGGTCTAAGGCCGGACGATAAAAAAGCCAGATCAGGGGTTTCGGTTCAGGGCGGCCCAGCTGCGGGAACCGACGGACAACAACCTTGGCCAGCTGAAAACCCATCCCGTCAAGGTAGGCCTCAGGAGAGGGCCGCGTGCGCAAAAGCCAATGTTTCTTTTTGACATTTTGCCAGAAATCGATCTCAACGACACAAGGTCCCCGGTGGGCACGAACCATTTCAGCAAAAACCGAGGGTGAATCCGGCAGCTCGACCAAATCCTTCCCGTGGCGTTTCAATGCCTTCCCGCTGAAAAAGTCCATAATCCGTTTGGAGCCGCTCATGACCAAAAGATCGTCTTCGACATGATTGTTGATCCATTGGCCAGCCTCAGGAAAACCGATAAATGTCGTTTCACGGTCAATCAAATACATTTGGATCTTGGGGAAATCCAACATAAAGACAAGCAAGACCAAAATCAGGATAACCGTCTCTGTGGTTTTCGGGTTCCCCCGTCGCCGAAAAACCTGTTCCCGAATGAAAAGCAATCCCTTTCCGCTAATAAGGAATAACGCCGGCAGGAACAAAGCGCTGTAACGCAGATTCTTTTCAGGCGGCAGGGATATGGCTGTCAGCATAAAAAGGAACCAGATCAATATCGATCGGCTGCGATCGTCCCCTTTCCAAAGGATCGCCATCGCGCCAAGCAAAAAGATCCAGACAAGAAACGACGGATTGAACAGGCTGGGCAGATAGACCACAAAATACCACCACGGTTCGACATTATGCAGCCCGCGCAAAGCTGACAAATTAAAAAAGATGCTTCCCGAGACCAGATAACGCCATCCCAGCGTCAATCCCGCGGTCATAAGGACAACGGCGAGGACACCCCGCATTTGTCTAAATAAAGTCGGGATTCGTCCCCCTCTCCCTTCCCACATCATCAACACAAAAAGAAAAGGAATGATGAGAATCCCTGAGGATTTCAGCAGGATTAGGCCGGCCGCGCTGAGGGCAAGCCCGACCTTGAAGACAGGCCGATTCGTTTCTTTCAAGGACAACCAGGCCCACATGAAGATCATCAAAAAGACACTGAGCGCATTGTCGATCAAAATCCGTCCGGCCTGGGATAAATAAATATAATTAAATGCCAGCCCGAGAAAACAGAAGGCCCCCAAAAAATGGCCTTGCACACGGCGGCCCAAAGAAAAGGCCGCCACCAAGCCCAGCATGCTGATAAAATTCGTGACGATACGAAACCCGATTAGATCATCCTGGGCCAGGACGCCAGGCATAAGGAGGATCGGGAAAAGCGGCGGATGATATTCCAGAAGTTCTGGCGAAAAAAGGCAACTTGGATCCTCCGCCAGTTTTCTAGCCTGTGTCGCGTATAAGGCCTCATCGGGCCATATGGATTCGGATGACAAAAATCCCAGAGACAAACCGAACGTCGCGATGAAGCCGAGGGCCATCAGTAAATAAAAAAACGCATTTTTTTTGATAACACACATCATGCCTTCATTCCATTTCATTCAAAATGCCCTGGGCGGGCTCTCAGCGATTGGTATCGGCCTAATCCTGACCATCCCGCCGTGCCAGGCGACTGGTGAAAAACAGGCACAGGGGCACGGTCGCATACAAAAACATGCGCGGGAAGTCCAGGCTAAAATGGCCCGCCATATCAACGGTTTGATAATGCAACCCGGCTGCCAGGCTGAATAGGATTAATTCACCCGAAAAAAGCAGCAGGAATTTATCCGTAACGGTCCAGCTCCGGTCTTTGCGCGCCCAGATGGCCATCAGGCCCCAGGCGGCCGTCAGGATAACCCATTTATCCGGAAAGGCGTAATGAACGATCAGCTGGGCGGTCACCCATAATTTTTCCCAAGTTAACGGGGCCTTGAATCCTATTAATCCGTCCGTAAAACCGGCCATTTGCACCCAGGCCACCCACACGAGCGGTAATAAGGCCATAGCCGAAAACCCCGTTAGACGCCTTTTATCGTTGAAAGGCACCCCGGAAAGCTGATGGCTCAAAAAGGACATCCCGGTTATCATCAGGATCACGGCCGCCCCCTCGAGTTTGGTTAAGGCAAGTCCGGCCGCCATCACGACGGCCCCCATGATCCAGCTGCTCTGC
>CAZBSU010000226.1:0-3008 GCA_964494745.1 uncultured Planctomycetales bacterium
GTCATGAAAGACATAATGAAGCGTTTGGAAGCCTACCTCAGCCGCCCGCCCGAGATTATCTCTGGTATCATCAATAAAAAGGACATCGCCCGGCTCTAGCCCGCAACGTGAACAGACAACCGCGCGCGCGTACTCAAAAATCTCTTTGTCGTTTTTAGTCAAATGAACTTCGTCCGATATGATGATAAGCTCTTCCGCGTCGAATATGCCCGGATAATACTTTTTCAGCCGCCGCCGGCCAACCACCGACTCATACACCAACATGTCGGATAATATCCCAAGCCTTATTGCGCCACACTTATGCGCACTTAATAACTCGGACATTTTACTATTCGGGGCCCTGATCCCCAGATAGGTGTTGAAAAATTCATCCAGATTAAGGTCGTGTTTGAGATCGTATGCCTTTAATTCCGTATTGATCCGGGCCAGACATTCATCCCGGGTAACCTTCCCCATTATCGCATTCCAGAACCATTCTTCGGTTGGATGCAATACCTGCCTTAATTGTCCGGCTGTAATATCAATCCCGTAGATAGACAATGCTTGAGTTAATCTCGCATACCTGTCACTTGGATAATCGAACAACACCCCATTCACATCAAAAAGAATCACTTTCGGATGATTTATCCTGACTTGTTCTTCCGTGCCGCCGTTGTCGAGCGGCGGGGCAAGGCCTCTGTCCTTAAACAAATCTTCAAGGGTTCCCAACTCCTTACGATCAACGGCAAAGACAACATCCAGCGCATCACGGACCATCTCCGGCGAATAACCGTGATGCTCAAGCCCCAGGATCACTTCAACGCATTGGCGCAGGGTGACCTTTTTGCCCATCGTATCCAGATCAATAACCGTGCCCGTATAACCGTCTTGTCCTTTGATGACAACCACATTGTAGGTAAACGGCTCGCGCACGTAATGGCCTTTGCCTGCCTCATCCCTGCTATCCTTCCACAGACGCAGATAGGCGACCAATCCGGCTAAATAAGCTTCTCTTCTTTCAGTAAGCAGGCCAAGCCTAGCCACTTGCCAATCCATAAGGGACAATCCCCTCCCTAAGGCATCTGAGGCTTTGACCAAGAGACGCCCTTGGGCATCTTGGAGCGGCAAGTCCTTTTTTAGGACCTGATTCAAATCCTCACCCGGGACAAATTCCCGGGTGGGAATACCCAGATTATTGACCAGATAATACCGCATATCGAGCTCACCCTGCCATGTGCCGGTCGTATCGATCATCCCTTCCGTCAGGCGGGGCCGGTAGTCATCGACCCAGCGGAACGCGCCCAATGTCGGGACCGCGTCCGTCTTCATCTCGTCCCAGGCAGCGTTTGTCGCGTCAATGTCCGCCTGAGTGAATCCGTCGGTTTGCGGATCACTCCTGACAACAGAAATACCAAATCCATAAGCCGGCCCTTCGTTAAGGGTAACCATCGCCAAATAAATACTCTTGTTATTCCCGCTGGCATACCAAGTCACACACACAAATTCAATCTCTTCCGCCTCGATATGCACGCCATGAATATTCCTCAGCGTTTCGCTCAGGAAGGTCTTATCCTCTTTAAACAGCCTTTCAATAAAGATTATGTCCTCCTCGCGGTCTTTGCGGGCCGACACATCATTTATATATTCAAAAAGGGGTTGAGATATCTGCCCGGCTTTGACCAAATTCTCAAAGGCCAAAACAGTCAAGCGCCGGATCAGCCGGGCCTTATAAAAGATAAACGACATGGCCAGGGTCTTCTCTTCCTCTGTGACGTCTTCCGGCTTCTCCATAAACTTACGCAATAAACTGACTGGCAGCGGCATATTGTCAACTATCTCACCCAGCCTCGTCTTGCCGGTAACTTGCGTCAGGACAAAATAGTCCTCGAGCGCCCGGTATAATCCCGGGTATTTTTGAGGAAGGCCGACATCATGCAATAATAGGGCGATCTGCGAACGGGTCAGACCCATAAAGGGCGGATCATATTCTATCGATTCGATCTTGTAATGTTCATCGCTTTTACCGAGATCAAGTATCGCCCGAAGCAACATCACGGCCCGGCCTAACAACAATGCCATCCCGGCCGTTGCAAGCAGCATGAACCGGACCATGCCTTTCTTCCAATAAGCCCGGCCTAATAACGATCTCCTCCACGTGGCCAAGACCGAAGGCCTGCGGCCGCGGCCTTTGAGCTGAATCTCAATCAAGGCTTTGTCATAGCCCTCTTCCCCTCTGGAATAATCGCTTTCCAAGGAGACCGGTTGCCGGAACTGAATACTCTCCAGGAATATGGTAATCTTGTTTGCCCGCTCGCGATAATAAATCACGCCGTGACCTTCAAGGATATGATCCGGTCCCCGGATCTCTCCGGCATGAAGGACCTTATAGGTGTCGCTGTCATCCTGAGCGATCAGAATCTCCCCGTACATGCCGTAAACCACCTGCCCGGCGCGTTCCGGAGTTTTGCTGACCAAACGGTAAAAACTTTTATGATCCTTTTTGTGTTTTTTAAAGTAGCGTCTGGCGTTCTCCGCCTTCCGGACCGCGGTTTTCAGGGATATTTCTTTCTCGCGATTCAAATGAAAGATCTTATCCTCTTTTTTATCTTGCGACTTGTCACGAACCGTCGGTTCGATGGGCCGGAAATGCTCCTGTACCGCATCTTCGCGCGCCCTGTTCTCTTCCTCCCCGCCGTTATCCAATGGCCTGGTCCCGTCATCCAGCTCCTCAATGCAATGCCGGAATCCCTTGACGCTCAGCTGGTGAAAAAATTCCTGGCCTTCCGGCGAAAGCCGGCCGATCATCTGGGGCCGCGTCTTGTGGAAGATATACCGAATCGCGCCTTCGTCCGCGCGGTCGCCGCGCCGCTCGTCAGGCAGGGCCGCATACACGCGACGATACGCCGCCGCGACTTCCTCCCGCAGATTCGTCAGGCCGAATATCTCGCCCAGCACCAGCGACGTGTATTCCACAATAAACCCGATATGCGGTTTGGCCTCTCCCATCGGGTCGCGCGGCGGCGCGAATT
>CAZBSU010000227.1:0-3003 GCA_964494745.1 uncultured Planctomycetales bacterium
AACAACGGCACCCCCCGAGTGTTTTTATCTTCTGCGGATTGGATGCGGCGTAATTTCGACCGGCGCATCGAACTCCTGTTTGAGATCAGCCAAGAGGGCATCAAAACGCACCTGATCGAGATCATGCGTCTTTTTGAGAAAGATAACTCAAAAACACGCCTGCTAACCCCGGATCGGACCTATGTCCGTCCGTCTGTCAAGGCTTCCGAGAAACCCTTCAATATTCAGGAACATCTCCTCTCCCATTATGAAGGCTGACCTGACCTACGCCCGGTTTATCCAATCCCGGTGTCAACCTCTTATCCAGGCCATCCGCCTGCACGGCCAGGCCATGTTTTCCTCATCCGATCCGCATCATCTTCATCAACTGCGTGTCTCATCCCGTCGTCTGCGCAATACCCTGGACGTCTTCGATGACATATTGACCTCACGGCACGCCAAATCCTGGAAGCGCAGCATCAAAACGCTCGGGAGGGTGCTTTCCGCAGCGCGTGACCTGGATGTCCAGGTCCAATTCCTCAACAATATGCTGCCCCAACAGACCCGGAGGGTTCAAAGACAGTTTTTTCGCGGCCTGATATGTGACTTCGTAGCCCAGCGGAAACGTTTTCAGCCACGTATCTTAGCTGCCATCCACAAGATCGAAGCTGAACAGACCCTGAATGAACTTGAGGCCAATCTCACGCAACGGGCCAGCCGCGATCAACGGCCGTTTCGTTTCCTTTACACCACCGCGCGCCTGAAAATTTTGCAGAGGGTGGATAAACTGCTGGCCTATGAACCTCATGTCGATCATGCCCGGGCCGTGGATCTGCTGCATAAGATGCGGATCGCCAACAAGCGCCTGCGTTATTCCCTGGAAACCCTGCGCCCGGTGTATTCCCGGGAGATCGACGGATTCCTGGAAAAGATCCTTTTTTACCACCGGACTCTAGGGAAAATGCATGATTTCGATATCTGGCTCCTTTTTCTCAGCCGTTCAAAAGACTTGTCCCGTCCCCTGGGGGACCGTCAATCCTTGTTGGCCTTTCGTGAATATTGTCACCAGCACCGCCATGAATATTACGAACTTTTCCGTGCCGCCTGGCACCGTGACCGGCAGCAAGACATGCTGGAAGATCTGTTGAGTTATTTGACATCAGCGGCCTTGTTCCCGCCCGAAACGAAAGGGGAGCTTCATGAGTCGTGACCGAAAAGTTTATATCGGTATCGACGTCGGCGGGACGAAAATCTTGGCCGCGTCCATCCAAAGTGACGGCCGGATCTTGACACGCGACAAACAGTCCACGCCGGCCGGTGCGAGTGCGCTTGAAGTCAGTCGAACCATCTGCGACGTCGCTGAGACGGTCATGCGCGAAACCAAGGGGCCTATCGCCGGCATCGGGCTGGGCATCCCAGGATTGGTGGCCCCGAACTTTCGTGATATCCTGGTCACGCCCAACGTCAATCTCGGGCGTTATCCGCTCGCCCGGGATATTCATGACCGTTTCCACGTGCCGGTCTTTTTGGCCAATGATGTTAATTGCGGATTGATGGGAGAGCAGTGGCTGGGAGCGGCCAGACAGATTCAGCATGTCATCGGAATATTCCCCGGGACCGGGGTGGGAGGCGCGATCATCATCAACGGCCACCTTTATTCCGGAGCTCAGGGCGCCGCGGCCGAGATCGGTCATACTATTATCGATTTCAACAGTCCCATCCGGCATGCCGGTGTGTCCGGATCTCTGGAGGCCCTGGCCAGCCGGCAGGCGATCGAGCGCCGCATCCGCGAGGGGATAGAGTCCGGACGGAAGACAATTGTGACCGATATCCTGGGTGACGATCTCGGTCGCGTTAAAAGCAAAGTGATCGCCAAGGCCCTGCGGAAAAAGGATCCTCTTGTCACGGAGATCATCGAAGATGTCTGTCAAATTTTGGGGCAGGCCTGCATCTCTTTCAGGCATTTCCTCAATCCGGAAATGATCCTGTTCGGCGGGGGACTCATCGAAGGCTGCGGGGCGTTTATGCTTCCGAGGATTCAGGCCATCTCCGCGGCGGATCCCTTCTTTAAGGGGATCGATGACTGCAAGATCGTCAAATCTCAGCTGGAAGATGATGCGGTTATTCTCGGCGCGGTTAAGCTTGTGCTGGACAGGGACCCGGAGGAATGATCAGGCTTTCATGCGGCCAGAGTCGCGCGGGCAACCGTTTCCCGGATGTGATCCCCGCATAAAAGCCCGGCCATTGTCAAGGCAAAGCTCAAGGCCGTGGCCGGCCCGCGACTTGTGATCAAATGGCCGTCGGTTACGACCGGCTGACGAGAGAATGTCGTCTCCGGTGGAAACTGTTTTTCCAATCCCGGATAACAGGTCGCGGTCTTGTTTTGAAGCAGACCAAATGGTCCCAGGACAACGGCCGGTGAGGCGCAGATCGCGGCAATCCATTTTTGGTGTTGGGCGGCTTCTTGAAGGACGGATTTTACCCGGGGGGAACGGGATAAATGTTCTGCCCCGGCCGCCCCGCCCGGCAGGATATAGGCATCATATTCTTCCGTGATGGAATCCCAACTCCGGTCCGGCTGGATAGATATGTCCCGGGAACCTTCCACGATCTTGTTGTCGGGGCCTGCAACGGTAACCTTGATCCCGGCGCGCCGGAGAATATCGATGCAGGTAACGGCTTCGATCTCTTCAAAGCCCGGGGCCAAAAAAACGAGTGCCTTTTTTTGCATAAGACCTCCTTGAACTTAAATCACTTTACGCCGCATATTTCATCATGCATGCCTTGACAAAAAAACTCAAAAATCCCGGCCGGTTGTTTGACAGTGTGTCCCGCCGGGCCGGAAAGGCCATGACGGATTATAACATGCTCAGCGATGGAGATAAAGTGGCGATTGCCTTCTCGGGCGGCAAAGACAGCCTGGCTTTATTAAATGTCTTACGCTACCGACAGAGCTTTATCCCGGTCAAGATCGAGTTGGTCGCTGTCTGTGTCGATTTGGGCCTGCCGGGCTTCCCTTCCCGC
>CAZBSU010000228.1:0-2994 GCA_964494745.1 uncultured Planctomycetales bacterium
CAAAAGCGAGCTGATGCTCGGCTTTCAGATGCAAGGAGCGGATCCTGTTGCGGACGGTCTCTCCGTTCCATCTAAGCTCGGCGGCCAACCGGGTCTTTCGGCCGGCCACGCCCGGTGTTCGCATGGCCGCGATCATTTGATTACGCAATTCCTGTTCGGCCGGGGTCAATTGGGCGGCCTTTTTTCTCTCGCTTTCCAAAGCAATCTGAAGCGGGTCACTTTTGCCGTTACCGGCCATGGGCGCGAAATGCGTGTCCCGCAAGCCCCAGCGCACTTCCAGACTTTGAATGCGGGCCTCCAGCCTATCCGCCCGGCAATAACGTCCCCTGTCCATCATCCGCGCATGGCGTTTGCGCAGTTCCCAAACATAGTTATGTTTCATGTGATAATCTATCGCCAGGAACAGACCCTTCTCCTCCGCCCGGTTGCGTATCCGATCAGCCCGCCGCCGGAAATAAGATGCCGCATCATGCCATTTCGCGTCATGCCAGCCGGCGAATTCTTCCGGCGACACGTGCCACAGGGCGCATTTGATTTCCTCAAAGATCGGGACCAGGAACAGCGATACGACCTTTTTCAGGACCCGGCCGAGCACCGGGATCTTGTCCAGGCGGTCATACCATTTGCGCCACCCTCGGCTCATGGCCGGGGCGTTATCGATCAGTTTACTCATCCCCAACCGGCGCAGATGCACATGCCGCGGCAAGCGCCATTCGTTGGATATGGCCCATAGTTTGCCTTTGACCGAGCGGGCGAAAAGATAATTGTTTAAGGCCTTGCGTATCAGCAGAGGCTGTCGTATCACGAGCTTTTCACCTGTCCGCTCGGATAAATAATCGACAAAATCACCCTGCCGGAAGATGCCGTTCAGCCGCAATCCACGCGCCTGCACATATCCTCTGAATTCCCGGCGCATCAGCCCGCCCAGAAGCGCAAGTTCCACGCGTTCGAACATGCGGTCTTTTTGTAACTCTCTTTCGCGCCGGGCAATCATGCGCTTGCGGTCGATAATGTTAATCAATATACTTAACACGCGCCCATGGGTTCCTTGCCTTTGCGCCCATTGACTGATCACTTCAATGACAAAATCTTTACCGCCGTCATGATATAAGGTTCCGATCTGGCCGATCAATTCATGGAAGGACTGCGTACGGTTGAATTTTTCGAAGATAGGCTGGAGTGTGGCCTGGCTCGGCCGCTGATTGCGGCAATAGCCGCGTCCGCTGCCGTCGGCGAAAAAGAGGCCGCGGGCATTCAGCCCCGCCTGGCGCGCGCCCAGGAAGCCAGCCTGCCGCAGGCGATCCGTGCCCGTGACCGGGATACTGCCCTCATTCGCGAACATGCCGGGCGGATGATGGTAACGCGCCGAACCGTCGGATATCACGCCCGCCCCACCGCCGTGTCTGAAATCCATATAAAATTCTTCACCTTTATCCTGAACAGTTGAGCCAAACAAACTCCTCAAGAATCCTTTTCCTGCAGTAAGTGCGCGACCGGTATATCGGCTCATCTCAAATTTAGTTTCCATATAATTCATCATATGGATTTGCAAAGCCGTCGCTATCCCTTCATGCTGACATTCAGGCCGGACAGCGATATCGATATAATCAATCAGTCCTCTGGTCTTATCCACACTTACAAATATATATCCATCAACCACGTCATCCTCACCGACATGCACCCATATTTGCGGCAAGATCATAAAATCATCCGAACCAGCATATTGATCCTGAATGGCGATATATCCCTCAAAACAATATTGGTCTTTGGGATACTCGAAAACTTGATGCGCGATTAAAGCCAAATACACGGCATCTTCCCTTCTGGCGAAACGAATATTGTTAACGGTCTTCTGAGGCAGAATAAACGTATTTCCATAAACTCTGATTTCCCTTTTATCGTCTTCTCTTGAATCCGCCCCTTGTAATGCGAAAGGCAGTTTTTGCTCAACAAACTGAACCTCTTGAGATTCCCATCGGCCGGAGCGTTTATGATGTTCATACTGCTCGCGCAGCTGAGCAATGCTTATATACCAATAGGTCTGACACCCTTGCGATAATATATACGGATGGTCCTCTATCAAACCTTGAAATGCATTATCCTGGACTGTTCGAATACTTTGAATCCCGGTCTTCTCAAATCCCAATTTGCACAGGAGATCCACAACAGGGACAATACGGGCTTCATCCGTGACGCTGGTCACGGCATAATGCACAAAGGCCCACCGCGGATCAAGCCCCTTGGCCCGGGCATCATCCGCCGCCCGGAGGAAACCTTCCAGAAGCAGTCGCGTGCCGAAGCCGTTTTTCCTTACTCTCGGCGGGACATGAAGATCGGCACAGCTGTAAACAAAGATCGCCCGGTCCTCGACCTTCAGCTTGATCTTCCCGGCGGGATCCGATCCCTCCGGCCGCCCCGGGGTCTTTAAAAGCATGTGTATTACATACGGCTGGCGCAGCCTGCGGATGAATTCATCATCAAGGCGGATACCCGCGCTTTGGACCGCCCTGATATAACGGTCCATCTTGGCCTCAAGGATGATAAGACTCTCACGAACCGCCTCTTCATGAGAACCCTTTAAGATCTCCGTCTTTTCATGCCCAACGATATCATAAATAAGGACATGGAAGTCCTGGGCGCCCGAACATTTCCAGTCCTGCATCGGGGATTCATACGGCGGCGCCCTGGCGGCCAGGCCTTTGAGCACGGCCACCTTGCCCGGTATCGTCACCACATCCGCGATCCTGCCGGTCTGTGTCTGATCGACAAAGACGAACAGTTCCCGGCTGCCTTTGTGATTGGCGGCATCAAAGTATCGTCGCAAATTCTCTAATTGTTCTTTCGTGGGATTATCAACCGGCCCCGGAAGCGCGGCGGGATACGTGCCCGGATTATCGGGATCACCGTTATGGCGTTTGGCTCGGTGGCCAGGCGTTTCTTCATCAGCCCCCGCCCTTTCATCTGGAGAAAAGGGCGCTGTCCCCTTTATAACGC
>CAZBSU010000229.1:0-2980 GCA_964494745.1 uncultured Planctomycetales bacterium
CTCAGCAAATATCTCTGTATATGTCCGGGTTTTGTGTATTTGAGTCCCCTGCCCGTTCTGGATGTTAAAGGGATTGACGCCGTGATATTTGGGTTTGTTAAGTTCCGCGAAAGAATAGCCCTTGCCCTTAATGGTGCGCAGATGCACCAAGGACGGACCGTTAAACTCACGGGCGTGTTGAAGCGCGGAAAAGACATCCGGGATATCATGCCCATCGACCGGACCGATATAATTGAACCCCAATTTTTCAAATAACAGGCCGGGCGTCCCAACGTCTTTGAGGTAGTCCTTCAATATCAGCAACTGATCGCGCAGGCCGTTGCCCTGTTCGATCAGATGATTGAGGGTATCCTTAATGTGTCTGTAGATATCCGTGGCCTCGATGCGGTGAGTGTATTGGGACAGGGCCCCGACGTTTTCCGAGATGGACATACGATTATCGTTCAGGACCAAAATGATCTTGGTGTTCAGGTACCCAACCTGATTGATCGCCTCCAGGGCATTCCCCCCTGTCATGGACCCGTCACCGATCACGGCGATGACCTCGTGCTCAAGGCGTTTGATGTCGCGGACCTTGGCCAGCCCCAAGGCTGCGGAAATCGAGGTTGAGGCGTGTCCAGCGCCGTAGATATCGTGTTCGCTTTCGGAGATTTTCGGAAAACCGCTAATACCCCTGTACTGACGCAGGGTGTGAAACCGTTCACGCCGACCCGTCAAGATTTTATGCGGATAACACTGATGCCCGACATCCCAGATGATCCGGTCTCGGGGGCTATCAAACAGATAATGCAGGGCAAGGGTCAACTCCACGACACCCAGCGAGGCGCCCAGATGCCCGCCGGTTTGGGAGACATGTTCGATAATAAAACGCCTGATCTCACTGGCCAGCTCCGGCAGACGGGCCACAGGCAGCTTTTTCAAGTCGTCAGGGCTATGAATGTGATCGAGTAAGGGGAACATATTTTTCATGATTTTTTATCACTGGCCCCAAACAGGCAGCTGGGCCATGATCGGACCTGGGACTAAATTGATATTCTAACAGATATGATTCGAATCGGGAAAAAATTTTTTCAACCCGGAGGCCGGGAATAATCATCCTGAATCCGGGTAATGTCCTCCTCAGACAGGCTTTTACCACAGGCGACCTCGATAAAGATCAAACTTTCCTGACCTTGATTGCCGATGCGGTGCACCGCCCCCAAGGGCACATCCACCACGGTTCCGGCCTCGACCGGGATCTCTTGATCGTTAACGATGGCCACTCCCTGCCCTTTGACCACAATCCATTTCTCTGAACGCTGAGCGTGTTTCTGCAGGCTCAGCCGGGCACCAGGTTTGACCAAGACCCGTTTGACCCAGACCCCGGACTCCTGGTAAAGTTTGAAATAATGCCCCCACGGGCGTTCCGATACGGTATCTCCGTTTTGCATAATCGCTCCTGTTTCTTTCGTCACAAACGCTGTTCCAAAGCGCTCAGAATCATTTCGGATTTAACCTCATCGCCGAACATGCCCACCCGGATACGGATCCGTGCCGACCGCTCGGTCAGGGCCTCAATCGTGAGGCTGACGTTCTCGCCATCCGCCAAGGCGGCCTTGTAAACCGCAGACAGCCGGTCTTCGGTCTGTTCGGTGATCGTCATATCCAAATCATTAAAGGCCCGGCGTGTCGCGGCCTGCAACTCCTGGGCCGACACCATGAAATCTTTTTGCAAGACCCCGTGCATCCAGGCGTAGGTGCCGGCCCCGGCCACGGCGCCAACGGCCAGCCAGACGCATCCGCCACAGCTCACGGCGAGACTGCCAATCAAGATGACCAAGATAAAATTTTTGAGTTGGTGAGGCATATCGGGCTCCTCTCTTGAGTTCAGCTATTCGGGTCTCCCGCTCAGGGTCTGGTGCATTTCTTTTATTTTGTCGCGGGCGGCCAGTTCCCCTTTCAAAATAAGTTCCTGTCCTTGATCCAGATCGAACCAGTTGAAACCTTTGAGATCCGGGTGGATGCAGACATCCGCCAACTGGGCACTCTGCTGGGCAATCACATATTCCGAGGCCTGCAGGCTGTTAACAATAATATCAGATATGCTGGGCGAAAACACTTTTTTGATCCATTTTGTGAACCGAAGGCTCACATATCGGCCCGGGTTCTGCCAAAAAGAATCCTGCAGGGCCGCGGCCAGGCGGCGCTGCTGTTCCAAATAACCGGCGGTGACGTCGTCAGGTGACTGCAGGACATTGACGGCAATAATCTTATTAACCCCCAGGCGGGCCAGGACATTGGTCGGCAAGGGGTTCAGCACCCCGCCGTCAATAATAACCTTACCCTGCTCGACGATCGGGCGCATGATGCCCGGGATCGCCACGCTGCGCAAAACGGCATCCGCGATCGGGCCCGAGTCGAGAACAAGTTCCTGCCGCCGCGTGAGATCATAGGCCACGACCTTAAGGGGAATGCGGGTTTCATAAAAAATGGCCCCGTCAAATTTCTTATGAAGCCAGCGCCGGATCGCCCTCCCGCCGATGAACCCCGAGATCGGGAAGATCGGATCCAAAAGTTGCCAAAAGCTGTAGCGCCCCTTGAATTCGGCCGCAAGGCGGGCGATCTGATCCGCCTGACGGCCCGTCGCCCATAAGCCGCCGATCAGGGCCCCCATACTACTGCCAGCGATAATGTCGACCGGGATCCCTTCCTCTTCCATCACCTTCAAAACACCGATATGGGCCAGCCCCAGCGCCGCGCCGCCGCCCAGCACCAATCCCACCAGCACGTTACCGGTCTGGCGCGCAATCTTGCGGACGACCTGCGCGTAAGAACTCTGCGGGTCAGGCAGACGGACAAGCAGATCAGGCGTCTCAAGGGTCATGGTCCACTGAGACGGCTGGATGTATTCCATCCGGGCATATACGTTATAATCCAATTGCCGGTTGATCGCTTCGAAAAAAAACGATGGGGATTCGCCCCCCGCGCTGATCAAGACATG
>CAZBSU010000230.1:0-2971 GCA_964494745.1 uncultured Planctomycetales bacterium
AGAGGTTTATGAGGCAAACGGCGAAGTGAACCCGCCTGATCCGGCGGTCAAGGCCCTGCTTGCCGTCAACGGGCCGGCCGCGGACCTTTATCTGTCTGTCGAGAACCGGATATATAAAAGTCAGAGCCGGGGTGATACATGGGAGAAACTGCCGGTCACTGCGATCCCGGGCACGATACGCTCACTCGCGGTCGTCCCGGCAGATCATAACAGCCACGGTAAAGGTGATAAGGGCCGGGCCGAGCCGCTATGGTCCGGCCCTGAATCACGGATATTTATCGGCACGGACCGGGGCGTTTTTTGTTACTCCGCAGGATCATGGACACCCCTTTACCAGGGAATGGAAACGGATCACATCAACCAATTAATCCGGGATAACCAGGGCAGGCTTTATGCCGCGACGGACGCGGGCGTTTTTTTTATGGACGCCGGGAAAGCGCTCTCTGCCCCGGGACCGGCCGGCCCGACGGAGGCCGGGGCCGATTACGGGCGGATCATGCGCCGGTTTACGTATGAGCCGACCATTCGGGCCGTGCAGAAGATCGCGATCGATTATGCCGAGGTCCATCCGTCGAAGATTCGCCATTGGCGGCAAGCCGCGCGCAAACGCGCCTGGCTGCCGTCGTTAAGCGTCGGCATGGACGGGGACAGGAATATCACCCTGAGCGACAGCGTCTGGGGCAGCTATTCGAGCGGCGGTCAGCTTTATATCGGCCCGGACGATAAGACTTTTTACAATAATTTTAATTGGGACGTTTCCTTATCGTGGGACCTGGCTGATCTGGTCTGGAGCTCGGACCAGACCTCGATCGATTCGCGCTCCAAGATGATGGTGGAACTGCGAGAGGATATCCTGGACCAGGTGACGCGGCTGTATTTCGAGCGGCGGCGGCTGCAGGTCGAGCTGGCGGCGCTCGATCAGCCCGACCCGCAGATCATTTTGGACAAACATATGCGCATCGACGAATTGACCGCCTTGATCGACGCGCTGACCGGCGGGGAATTCAGCCGTCGGATCGAAACGCGCCGGGTGGGAGGCGCGTTTGGCGGGGCAGGTGACCCGGACCATAAGATTTCCAATGACTGAACGAGCAGGCAGATACGGAGGTAAATGATGATGAAGAAATTACTCATGATTGGATTGTGCCTGGCCTTTTTGGGCGCTTCAACGTTCGCATCCGCGGCCGAGGTTTATGTCACAAAGAGCGGGACCAAATACCATAAGGCGGACTGCTCCTTGATCAAAAACCGCGACGTCACCGCTATGGATGAAGACGAAGCGATCGCGTCGGATTATGAGCCTTGCCGGCGTTGTTTCAAGGATAAGTATGGCGAGTCCGAATCAAAGGACGAGGCCAAGATCGCGAAGAAGTCATCGCGCGAGTCGAAAAGCAGCAAAAGCAAGAAGAGCAGCAAAAAGCAAAAGTAAACTGTTCAACCCGAATGAGAGCCTGTGATGTTATTGGAAAATTGCCCTGGGGTAACGGGGCGTTCGAATATTCCGTTATTAAGTCCGGTCATCGTTAGGGGTAGCGGTTGTCGGGCAGAAGGAATAGAGGGGAAATGGGGATAACCCGTTAGAGCGCCCCCTTTTTAACCAAAGGTGACAGTCACCTTTTTAGGGGACAGGTTGATTGATCCTGGATCTGAGGATAAACGGCTGATGTTAAAACGAATGGCAGCGTCATTGGTGCGTCAATTCCCGATGGGGAGGATCGGCATGGTGTTAACACAGTTTTTGAACGGTCAAAGATGTTATGTCATCACCCAGAGAAGCCGGCGGGGACGGATCATTTTCAGGGATCACAAGGATTTCGGTTTTTATTTTCGTTTGCTGAATAAATACAAACACCGGTTCGGCATTAGGATTTTTGCCTTCTGCATATTGCCGCGGTCGGTTTATCTGATCCTCCAGCCGCGGGACAAGAAAGACCTCCCCGCATTTGTCAATACCCTCAAGCAAGGCTACCGGCAGTATCATGCCGGCAAATACCAGCACAACAAGAAAATCTGGCCGGGCGTGTTTCAATGCGAGCCGATCTTGACCGACCTGGACCTTATGCAGGGGATCAAGGCCGTGGAATTCTCACCGGTCGATGCCGAGATCAGCGACAACCCGATCAGCTATCCCTGGAGCAGTTGTTCGTACCGGGTGTTTAACCATAAGAACGGGCTGTTGGACCCAAACCCAACCCAAAGGTGACAGTCACCTTTGGGGGGGGACAGGTAGCCTGTCCAAGATTTAGCTATGAAAGGGAAAGATAAATGGGGAGATTGGCGCGCCAAACGATTTTGCATGATGGGTGCTACGCGCATGTATTCTCCCGTTCATTTGAAAACAGAAGGATATTCTCACGTCCGGAAGATTACACGGTTTTTAAAAAGCTTTTGTCAGAAATAAAAAGAGAATGGCCCTTTAATATATTCCACTACTGTTTGATGCGAACGCATTTTCATATGGTTGTTTATATTCATGTCTTAGCCGAGTTCTCACGGGCCCTGCAGATACTCAAACGAGTATATACGGTTCGGTATAACGCCCGGCATAAAAGATCCGGGCCGTTGTGGCGGGAACGGTTCAAAAGCATGCTGATAGAGAATGAGGGCTATTTGTATGCCTGCGGATTATACGTCGAGAATAATCCGGTCAAGGCCGGTATCGTGAAGGATTGTCGTGATTGGCCGCATAGTTCTAGCCGTTTTTATTTATCAGGGGAAAAGGACCCTTTGGTCGATTGTTACGATCTCCCGGGTTTGCCGCAGGATGTGGACATAGATAACTCTCAAGAATTCGAGAAAGGGAATGGGATCGGCAGCCCGTTATTTAAACGAGATTTAAAGGAACAATCATTGTCAACCTGTCCCCTGAAAAGGTGACTGTCACCTTTATGAGAATTGCATTGATACAACCGAATTGGGGGTCGGTGAACGACCGCAGTGACCACCCGCACGCCGGCCTGGCCTACCTGGC
>CAZBSU010000231.1:0-2944 GCA_964494745.1 uncultured Planctomycetales bacterium
GCATGAATCCCGAACGTCTTTTATACAAAAATTTTCAGCGCAATCAGCAATTGATCGAAAAAACGATTTATTCGATCCTGCGCGGGATCCGCAATGACATGGTTATCCATACCCATCTGCCGCAGCTAAATGAGCAGATGGCGGCCTATTTAGGCTACCAGGACGGCGATTTTTATAAATATTTGCAGAAAAGATTTGCCAGCGATAAACAGACATTGAAGATCCTGGAGTTTCTTTCAACGGACGCCAAATACATGCTGGGACGCTATCTGGAATTTTTCGACCGGTATTCGGCCCGGGCTATCGAGGTGGCCTGGCACATGTTCCCGAAGGAATTTTCCGAATTTTCCCGCGAGATCATGTCCCGGTTCCAGATTGAAAAGGAGTATTTGTTCCCGCTTTTGCAACGATTGCAGGGCGAGGAGCCCGGCGGGACGCCCTGATACGGCCTGTCCCGTGGTTGTTTTTTTATGCTTTTTTGTTATAATAACCATCCATGAAAAATATTCGTATCCTTATTCTTCTGGCAGGAATTTTTCATCTCGCGGCCTGCGGGTTTGTTCAGGAGTCCGCTAAAACCGTCTGGGGGTCATCGACCCGCGCCTTGAAACAGGCCCGCGCCCAAGGGATCCGGGAAAATTTTTCATGTTCCCCGCAGGCGTGTTTCGAGGCCGTGACCGCCTTGACGTATTCCGGCGATAAGCCGGATGCCGGAGAAGGGAAAGATTTTCGTCTTTTCAAGAAGGATCCGGCCCGGCGTTATCTGGTCGTGATGAATGTGCCGGGAAATGTGGACACGACTGAGGTGGGCCTTTTCTTTGATCCGATTGGGCGGGGACAGACCCAGGTGGAGATCTCTTCCCTGAGTTCGGTGGCCGTTACTGCGGTCGGCGAGACCGTTTTTCCGGTCCTGCGAAAGAGGTTTTCAGCAACGGACGGACAACGGACGGACGCCGGGAGCGACAGAGATGATTGAGAATGAAATGCTTTTTTTGGGGCTTTTGATGGATGGCCCCAAACATGGATATGAAATCAAGCGCAAGATCGATGAGGAATTGTTCCCGTTCGTGGGGCTGAAGGTCAAATCGATTTATTATCCGTTGAAGAAGATGGAAAAATTGGGTTTGATTGATAAAGATGTCGGCCGGGAAGGGAAGTGGCCCGAGAAATTTATTTATCGTATCACTCCCAAGGGCGAGAAAATTTTCCGCCATTTGGTCACCGAGAGTTTTTTGTCGATCGAGCGGCCCTTTTTTAATATCGATCTGTCGGTTTATTTTTTGCAGTATGTCGATCCGATGATCGCCCAGCGCAAGCTGAAAGGGCGGCTTATTTCTTTGCGACGCATCAAACGGAATATCGAATCGTTTTTGGACAAAGATATATCCCAGTATCCCCGGCATTTGGGTGTTATTCTTGAACATGATCTCGAGCTGACCAAGGCCGAGATCAAGTCAACCCAACGGTTGATCGATTCGCTGGGGACGCTTTCATCCGCCCGGCCCAAGGGCTGAGTCGTCCCGCAGGGCCTTGGAGCAAATGTGTAAGAGGAGAGAGAATGAACATTGCCGATATTTTAAACCGGCAGGCTGTTGATTTCGCCCGGAAACCGGCGATCATTTACCGTGAACAGGAAACTGACTTTGGCGGTCTTAGGACGCAGAGTTTTGGCCTCGCCTGCGCCTTGGAGGAGATGGGGATTTCCCGCGACCATAAGGTGGCCATTTATTTGCCCAACTGTCCCGAATACATTATCAGCTATTTTGCCTTATTTGCCTTGAGGGCGACCGCCGTGCCGCTTGATTTTATGCTGACCCAAAACGAGTTGGTGCATTTTCTCGGCCACAGTCAATCCCGGGTTCTGATCACCCGTCGGAAACGCGGTATAGATCTGCAGGGATTAAAAAAGAACTGCCTGGATCTTCAGAAGATTATTTTATTGGGGGAACGTCCGCCGGATTCGGCCCAAGAAGATGATGTCCTTTATTATGAGCAGGTTTTGGATGCGGCGGTGTCAGAAGCCCCGGCTGTCGAGTCTCAAGTCCGGGATCAGGCGGCTGTCTTTTATACCTCGGGCTCCACGGGCCGACCCAAGGGCGTGGTATTGACGTATGCCCATCTGGACAATCCAGTGGCCTGCATCAGCCATTTCTTAAAGCCGACGGACCGGGACTCCTATTTATGCGCCGGGATCCCATTTTCCCATTTGGGCGGGCTCGATTATATCCTGTTCATGCTGGTCTTTGGCTCAACCCTGGTGTTGATGGACCGGTTTCAGCCGCTGGAGACCCTGCGTTTTATCGAACGTTACCGCCCGACGATTTTCTGTATCGTCCCGTCCATGTTCGTCGCCTTGCTCTCTTTGAAGGAGACCGATAAGTTCGATCTTTCCTCATTGCGGCATCTGGCGGTCTTCGGGGCCCCGTCCTCACCGGCGCTTTTGAAGCGGTTCCATCAATTATGCCCGGACGCCCGGTTATCCAACGGATGGGGCATGACGGAGACCGCGGCCCCGAACACCTATTCGCCTGAAGACCCGTCGAAGATCAACAGCATCGGTCCGTTTGGGGTCGGCATGGAGGCCCAAATAGTTGATGACCTCGGGCAGGCGGTTCCCACCGGCCAGCCCGGAGAGCTGTGGGTGCGCGGGCCAGCGGTCATGCAAGGATATTACCGCGACGAGGAATTGACCCGTCAAGCCATTACGGCGGACGGCTGGTTGCGGACCGGAGATATGGCCCGCAAGGACCCCGACGGGAATTTTTATCTGACCGGCCGCAAAAGAGAGATGATCAAGGGCGCCGGCGAGATCGTGATGGCCCCGGAGATCGAAGATGTCCTGCACCGCCATCCGGATATCCGCGAGGCGGCCGTGATCGGGAGCCCCGACGCCCTGCGGGGGGAAGTCCCGCGCGCCTTTATCGTTTTTAAGGAAGGGCGGTCC
>CAZBSU010000232.1:0-2939 GCA_964494745.1 uncultured Planctomycetales bacterium
TAATGAGTTTGCTGTTAAGGAAACTGAGGGTGTCATCGAGCATGGCCTGGATATCCGCCGGTTTAAGGGATAGAGGGGCGGGTTTGGCAAAATCCAGAAGGAGATGCACCAGCCGGCCGATCTTATCAACTTCCTGGCCCACGACGCGGGAGAATTTGGCCCGGAAGCCCGGGTCATTGCCTTTGGCCGGCAAATATTCGCTGAAGGTCTTGATCGCGGTCAGCGGGTTTTTGATCTCATGCGCCATGCCGCTGGCCAATGTCGACACGGCTTTTAACTTCTCGGATTGGGCGATTTCGTGACGCAGGCGTTCGTTCTCGCGCGCGATCTCTTCCCGCGTCCCGCGGAAGAAATATTTATCGATAATATGCTGAATTTTGTTTTTGAGCGGCGTAAAAGTCATGGCGATCACAACAATGTAGATCAGGCTGACCCAGAACGAGCGGTAGCCGAGATAGTGGCGGAATATATATTCAATAATTAAAACAACAATAAGATAGATGATAGTCAATACGGCGATCAGGATCGAATAAATCAGGCCACGGCGCAAGACAATTGTAATGTCTAAAAGTTGATGTTTCAATATAGCATAGGTCATTAAAGCGACCCACGCGACAATAAAAATAGAACCAATGGGATAAAATTCAAAAATAACCAAAAAAATATTTATACACCCCAGATATAAATTTATTTGAGAAATAATTAATTGGCAGAATTATAATTAATATGAAATAAGAGAGATAAAGATATTTTGAAGGCTTTATCCCAATAAATTTTGTTGTAAAGTGATAAAAAAGGGGTGGGCATAGAAAAGTAACCCAGCACCCGCCCACCTTTACAAACTTAAGGGCTAATGATGCACTTGTGAGAGAATAAACAATTGAGTAGCTATACAGCCAGCCAGAAAGTGATAGGCAAAAGAGAAAAAATAAACGATGGGCAATATTTCGGGAGTTGTGCGATAAAACAAGGCCCCCCGAGTACCAGGGCGCATGTCCCAGTGAAGAGGGGTAAAAGAGAATAGGGACTAAACGCCATTATGTGACACCTATTTCAGGTTTTTCCTTACCGTCTCCAGTATCTCCTCCGACTTGAACGGCTTGACGATGTAGCCGGCCGCGCCCAGGTTGACCGCCTCGGAGGCGGTTTCCACCGATTTATACCCTGTGATTACGACCACCTTCACGTCCGGGTGCTTGTCCCGGATGATCTTCAAGACGTCCATGCCGTTGACCTGCGGCATCTTGATATCCAATAAAACCAGCCCGATGTCGCCGGCGTTATCCAGGCAGTCCAGGCACTGCTGGCCGTCGGCGGTCAGGATCAGGTTGTATTGCTCGCCGAGGATCAGCTTCAGCGACTCACGGATGCCTTCCTCGTCGTCTGAGACCAGGATTTTTTTGTTTGTTTCTGCAGACATGATCATTACCTCCCGTATAATGAATAATTCAAAAAAAATTTTAAAGCACGACCGGGGTTAAGACGGAAATCAATTTCGCTATCTCTTTGCCGGTATTCTCAAAATGATGTTTCTCGGACGAATCGAAATACAGGGTGTGCCCGGTCGAGAGGGGAAAGTCTTTATCGCCGATACGCGCCGAGACCTTGCCTTTGAGGATGAACACGAACCGTTCGGCACCGGGCTGATACTGCTCGACGCTGGTCCGGCCGCCGGGCTCGATGCGCAGAATCACCGGCATCATCTTTTTGTTCAGGATCTTCGTGGTCAGGATCTCGTAGGACGCCTTCTCGTTGTAGGCGTAGGTCTCGGTGGCCGGTGTCTTTTCGGTCGAACCTTTTTCCGTGTCTTCGAGCGTGATGTTCTGATACAGATTCGTGATGTCCACGCCCAGCGCCCGGGCGATGCGGTTGTGCGATTCGAGCGTGCCGGTCATTTTCTGATTCTCGATCCGGCTCAGGGTCGCGATCTGCACCCCGCTTCGCTTCGCCAATTCGGTTAAGGTCATATTCTGCTTCTCGCGCAATTCCTTGATCCGCTTTCCGATCAACATCGAAAGTCTCCTTTCATAAATATCGGCTTAAATACCTTAATTAAGCATAGCCTTGTTTTGTCTAAAAGTCAATATTTTGTTTTTTAATAAATCAAAATTTTGTAAAATTCAAATTTTTAAATCGGGTTTATTTTATAATTTATTTATTATCAACCAGTTAAGATTATTATTGTATTTGATTTTAAATCAAATCTACCTTGACAAATCATCAAACATATGTTACACTTCATTCATTAACGAAGGAAGGTGAATCCGATGCGCACAGATTCGGAACCGAAATACCCCTTCGGCTTTAACAAAAAATCAAAGATCCCCGCTTTTCCACCCGCCGCGACGATCGGTATCTACACGGTCCTGACCATCCTCGGCATCATGAAGCATCAGCTCGGGCTTGAGGCCATGCTCGACTACATCAACAAATACACTCTTCTGATCGAACAGAATAATCCGAATATCAAGCACGCGGTCCGGCGGGCGTTAACCCTGGTCAGCGTAGAAAGCATTTACCATGACGCGATGCATGCTGACAACGAATAAGCTCTGCCTGGGGCTGTCTACTCTAATTATATGGACATTGACCTGCGGGTTTATCCAAAATCCGGCCTGGCAGAAGATATCCGCCGGCATTTACGAGCGGCAGGTCGAAACGGTCTTTGTCCATCCGTTTGATTCCCGGATCATTTTCAGCGCTACGGATAAGGCCCTGTATAAATCCGAAGACGGCGGAAAAACGTTCCGTCCGGTTTCCGGCGGCCGTCCGGGTCTGCAGCATGTCAATAAGATCATTTTCGGATACGATCGGGCGAAACGCGTCCTGGCTGCGTCGGATCACGGCCTTTTCGAAAGCCGCGACCTGGGAGAAACATGGCAGAAGATTTATCACGCCGCGGATGAAGCCAAAAATATTTGTCTGGATGTGACGATATT
>CAZBSU010000233.1:0-2928 GCA_964494745.1 uncultured Planctomycetales bacterium
CGAACTGACCAGCAGCCGGCATATCCCTTCGATAAGGTCAGAATAGTAACAGAAGGACCTGGTCTGCCGGCCGCGGCCGTACACCGTCACTGATTTCCCGTGCAGGGCCTGATGGATGAAATTCGGCACGACCCGGCCGTCATTGATGCGCATGCGCGGCCCGTAGGTATTGAAAATCCTGACAATACGTGTGTCGATCTTATGATACCGGTGATACGCCAACGTGATGGCCTCGGCGAACCGTTTCGCCTCGTCGTAAACCCCCCGGGGGCCGATCGGATTCACGTGGCCCCAGTAGGTCTCTTTCTGCGGGTGCTCCTGCGGGTCGCCGTAGACCTCCGAGGTGGAGGCCAGCAGGTAACGGGCCTTCTTCCGTTTGGCCAATCCCAGGGTATTATGCGTGCCCAGGGAACCGACTTTCAGCGTCGGGATCGGATAGGCCAAATAATCGACGGGGCTGGCCGGCGAGGCAAAATGCAGGATATAATCGATGCGCCCGGGGATATCGATCGGCTTGGAAACATCGTGTTTGATGAAATCAAATCGCTTCCCCCGCAACAGGTGCCGGATATTCTTCAGATTGCCGGTAATCAGATTATCAAGGCAGATGACGCGACAACCATCGCCCCGGAACCGGTCGCACAGGTGACTGCCGAGAAAACCCGCCCCTCCGGTGATAACAACATTCTTGCTTTTGGCCATATGTCTTCCTTTTGATGAAGGATCTCAATTATCGGTTAATGTGCCATTCTGTCTGCGGTTAGAAATACCTTATCCCCTGACCTCAGACGGTCGTCTCCAGCGGAAAAATCAGAGGCGGTCCACCTTGGGCCCGCCGGCCCCGCGGTAAATATTTTTGACATCAAAAACAGACCGCGCCGATCTCAAAACCAAGCCGTAATCAACCTTCGTATGGTCAACGGCGATCACAACGCCATCATACCGTTTCAGGGTCTTTGCCGTCAAGGGCACGGAACGTTTGTGGATCTTCCCGATCTCCAAGAACGGGATCACCGGGTCATGATAATCAACGCGGCACTTTCTGCCCTCCAGAAGATCAATCAACCTTAAGACCGGCGACTTGCGCAGGTCCTTGACGTCTTTTTTGTAAGTCACGCCCAATACCAAGAGCCGGGCCGACGCCAATGACTTCTTGCGTCGCTGCAAAAAGGCCTTAATGCGATCAACGACATATCCGGCCATCTGGTGGTTCGTATCCGCGGACAGGCGGATATATTTGGAGCTGAAACCGTATTGCCGGGCCTTCCAATACAGATAAAGAGGATCTTCCGGGATACAATGCCCGCCGACCCCGAGCCCGGGATAAAACGGCATAAAGCCAAAGGGTTTTGTTTGGGCCGCCTCAATGACTTCCCAGATATTGATCCCGAGTTTGTGGGACATGACGGCCACTTCATTGATCCAGCCGATATTGATGATCCTGAAAGAATTCTCCAACAACTTTGTCATCTCCGCCGCCTCGGTGCAGGAAACCATATGGACGTGCTTGATGATCTTCTCGTAAAGTAATTTGGTCAACCGCCCGCTGGCCGCAGACAAACCGCCGACCACCTTGGGAATACGCGTCACGTCGTATTTTTTATTACCCGGATCAATCCGTTCGGGGGAAAAGGCCAGGTAAAAATCTTTTTCCGCTTTAAGGCCGGACTTTTCCAACACCGGCCGGATCAACTCATTGGTCGTTCCCGGATACGTCGTGCTCTCCAGAATAACCAGGGTGTCTTTCTTTAAATATCGGCTTACCGTCTTGACCGCGCTGAGGATATAGGAGATGTCCGGCGTATAACGGCGTTTGATCGGGGTCGGGACGCAGATCAGGATCACATCCATCTGACGCAGGCAGGAAAAATCCAGGCTTGCCTTCAAGCCCGACGCGGCCAACTGGCGCGACGAGACATCCAGGATATGGCTTTTTTTCTTTTGGACCCCGTGGACCCGATCGGCATCCTTATCCAAACCGATCACCGGGAAACCCGCGCGGGCAAAACCGACCGCCAAGGGGAGGCCCACATACCCGAGCCCCACGACCGCGAGCTTGGCCTTCTTTCTTGAAATTTTATTTTTTAATCTTTTGGACATTAAATTGTTCTCCTTAATCACAATAAACCTTGAGTTTATTGAGTCCCCTGCGTTTATTGAGTTTGTTGAGTTAACGCAATAAATCCGACCAACACAATGAACCCAACAAACGCAACAAACCCAATTAACACCGGCCCCGGCCGATACCGTAATATTCAAAATCCATCTTCGACATAAGCTCGGGGTCGTAAATATTCCGGCCGTCAAAAAGTATCGCCTGACGCATCAGGCCGCGGATCTTTCCAAAATCAAGGCGGCTGAATTCCTCCCATTCCGTCAAAAGAAGCAAGGCATCGCAGTTCCGGGCCACCTGATACGGGTCTTTACAAAAGGCCACCTTCTTCAAAAATTTGCGGGCATTTCCTATGGCCTTGGGATCATAGGCCTTGATCCGGGCGCCTTCAGCCTGCAGGGCATGAATGATATCCAAAGCCGGCGCATTGCGCATATCGTCGGTATCGCTCTTGAACGCCAGGCCCAGGACCCCGATGACTTTATCCTTGAGGATCCATAATTTATCTTCGATCAAGCGGACAAAGGCGTCTTTCTGCGCCTCGTTGGCGCTGCGGACCTCCTTCAGGAGCCGGAAATCGTAACCAGACTTCTCGCTCAGGCGGATAAAGGCATCGACGTCTTTCGGAAAACAGCTGCCGCCGTAACCGATGCCGGCATTCAAAAAACTGCGTCCGATACGCTTGTCATACCCCATCCCCTCGGCCACCTTCAAGACATCCGCGCCGACCCGATCGCAGATCTGCGACACCGCGTTGATAAAAGATATCTTGGTCGCCAGGAATGAATTGGAGGCATGTTTGATGATCTCGGCCG
>CAZBSU010000234.1:0-2905 GCA_964494745.1 uncultured Planctomycetales bacterium
CCGGCGTGGCCGCTTTGCTCCCACAGCTTACCCTTGAGCAGGTGCGGCGTCAAGACCGGTTCATAACCGCGGCGGATGTTTTGGCGCAGGATATACTCCTCGATCACTCTCCGCAAGACCGCCCCGTTGGGATGATAAAAGACCAGTCCGGCCCCGGCCTCATCATAATAAAAATTAAACAGGTCCAGCTGAGGGCCCAATTTGCGATGATCCCTTTTCTGCGATTCGGCCAAAAAGTGCAGGTGCTGTTTCAGATCCTCTTCCGCAAAAAAACATGTTCCGTAAATCCGCTGCAGCATGGGCTTGCCCTCATCGCCGCGCCAATAAGCGCCGGCGACAGAAAGCAATTTAAAGGCCTTGATTTGGCCGGTGCCGGCGATATGCGGCCCGCGGCACAAATCGACAAAGTCTTCTCCTGTCCGATAAAGCGAAACTGTCTCGTCGGGAATCTCGGCCAGCAGATCAAGCTTGTACGTTTCTTGACGGTGCTCGAACAGCCTTTGAGCCTCGGCGCGGGGGATGTCTTCGCGCTTAAAAGGCAGGTCTTTGTTAACGATCTTGCGCATCCTCTTCTCGATCGTCTTAAGATCCTCTTCGGTGAAAGGGTCGGGTTTGTCGAAATCATAATAAAACCCGTTCTCAATGGCCGGCCCGATGGCCAGCTTGGCCTCAGGCCAGATGTCCTTGACCGCTTGGGCCAACACATGCGCGCAGCTGTGCCGGAGCGTTTGGATGTCGTTCGTCTGTTCCATAATGAAAAAGGATTAAAGGAATAAAAAGGTCATCGCCTATGCGAACAAAAAACCGGGCTTAAACAATCGGGAAAATCTTCCCTTTTCATTGTTGTCTCTCAGCCCCGAACATGGCTTGCAATCCCTATTTATCCCTTCAATCCCGTTATTAAATGGTGGGCGGTACAAGACTCGAACTTGTGACCTTCACGATGTCAACGTGACACTCTAACCAGCTGAGCTAACCGCCCGAATTCTAACTCTGTATTTATGGGCAAGGTGGGAGTCGAACCCACACGACCTTTCGGCCACAGGATTTTAAGTCCTGCGTGTATGCCATTCCACCACTTGCCCGCGTTTGAATCGCATCTGGAGGCGTGGATCGGAATCGAACCGATGAATAGTGGTTTTGCAGACCACTGCCTTACCACTTGGCTACCACGCCGTAACATCCGATCATTTCAGGATCTTTTTAACTTGACGGACAATATCGTCGATATCGGCCAGGCGTCCCTCCCCGCTTGAACCACAGGCCAAACGGCCTTTCCCCGGGCCGACAAAGGTCATGCCGCATTTTTTTAAACGGCGGATATTGTCCTGGACAATCGGATTAAGATACATCCCGTGATTCATGGCCGGGGCAATCAAAACCGGCGCCCGCGTGGCCATGACCGTGCAGGTCAATAAATCGTCGGCAATCCCCGCGGCCGCTTTGCCAATAAAATCCGCCGTGGCCGGGGCCACCAAAACGGCATCCGCCTCTTCAGCCAAACTGATATGATCCTTGTCCCAAGTCTCCGTCTGGGCGGCAAACATCTCGCCATACACCTTCTGCCGGGAGATGCTGGCCATGGTCAAAGGCGTGATAAAATGCCCTGCCGCCGCGGTCATCACGACAGCAACATCATATTTCTCGTCTTGAAGACTCCGGATGATCTGGGGGGATTTATACGCGGCAATGCTCCCGGTAACCCCCAAAAGGATATTTTTCTTCTTACTAACCATAATAACAACAGCCCGTCGAAAACAAAGGTTACGCCTTTTTCGAAACGGAATCATCCACTTGTTGTTGATCTTGCTTTGCGGCAGGATCAGGCTTGAATTGGTCCGCGACATCCTTCAGGACCACCTGCCCGGACTGAATCTCTTCCAGAGAAATGGTTGTCGCCTTATCCAAAGACGGGCTTTCGATCAATTTTCTTTTCCCATCCGCCAATTCTGTGGCACGCTTCGATGCCATGCGGATCAATTTATAAACACTATAACCTGATTTGGGCAACAATTCTTCTATTGGCGGATACCCCATGGACGACTGCCTCCTTCGTTCACGCAAGCTGCGTTAAAGCATTTAATCCTAGATAATTAAGAATTTTTATATATACCACATTCGGCGCGGCTTGTCAAAAGAGTTTTTCTCTAGCGCCGCGCGCCCATTTCTTTATGCAAAATGTCTTTTAATTGCCGGAAACAGCGCATTAAATCGTCATTAATGAGCACATAATCATATTTTTCGGCTTCGGACAATTCCTGCTTCACCCTTTTTAGGCGCTGCCTGATATCGGCCGGGCTTTCCGTCCCTCTTTTCAGGAGTCTTTTCCTGAGAACGGTCATGTTCGGGGGCCGCACGAATATCCTCAGGCAGTCAGGAACCTTACGTTTCACGACCGCCGCGCCTTTAATTTCGATACATAACAGGACATACCGCCCCTTTTTCAAGGCCTCCCGCACGGGTTTGCCCGGCGTGCCGTAATATTCCTGATAGACCCGCTGAGATTCCAACAGGTGCCTGGCCCGCTGTTTGTATAAAAACTTTTTACGGCTAACAAAGAAATAATCCCGGCCTTCTCTTTCCCCGGCACGCTTTTCCCGGGTCGTTAAAGACACCGAGCGGACAATCCTGCCTTGAAAATCAGGGGCCTTTAAAAGCCTGCGGTAAAGCGTCGTTTTCCCGGATCCCGAGGGGCCGGAAAGGATAATAATCCTGCCTGCCTTAGTCATGCCTGAGATAAAAGTTTTTGTGAAACAAGCATTTCGGAGAGATATGGCGGATATTTTGCGCTGGGACCATGGCCGAAATCGCTATTCGATATTCTGCGCCTGCTCACGCAATTTTTCGATCGAGCTTTTCAGGGAAATAACGGCCGTAGAAATGATCGTGTCCTGCATCTTGGAAC
>CAZBSU010000235.1:0-2882 GCA_964494745.1 uncultured Planctomycetales bacterium
AGGGCGGTCCCCGGTCCTTGAAGACATCAGGGTTTTTCTTAAAGAACATCTGGCTCATTTTAAGATCCCGGTGATTTTCGATGTCCTGGAATCGCTGCCGAAGAACCGGACCGGCAAAGTCGATAAGGCGGTTCTCCAAAAGGATCACGGTCAGGCCGTCAAGACGGAATAACACCTTTATCCCAAATGAATGACGAACGCATTAAAGTTATTAAAAAGAATATGATCGCCATCGGCCGACTCCTTTGGGAGCGCGATTTGGCCTCGGGGTTGAACGGCAACATCAGCGTCCGGGTGGACGACGAACGGATCTTACTGACGGCCACCAAGACCTGCCTGGGGTTGCTTCAGGAGAGGGATATCCTCCTGATAGACCGGGAGGGCAAGGTCCTGGAAGAGGGGGCGGTCTCGACCGAAACGCCCCTGCACACCGCGGTCTACCGCGACTTCGAGGACATTTCGGCGATCGTTCATAGCCACACAACGTTTACGAATGCCTATTTTCTCCAGAACGATCGTTTCTGCCCCGAGATCTTTGAGTCGAAGATTTGGTTCGGGGACATTCAGGCGATCGCCCAGCACACCCCGTGCGTCCGGGATGTCTCGCCCGTCTTGGGGGCGCTGAAGGATAATAATATAGCTGTTTTGAAAAATCACGGCGTGCTCGCTATCGGAAAAAATTTATTCGATTGTTTTCTGCTGATTCAGAGTCTCGAAGACGCGATCAAGGTGGATGCGATTTCCCGCCTTTATCGCAATGTGGCCCCCGCCCCAGCCGCCGTTCAAGCGGATGCGCCGCCCCCCGCGCCTCAGGCGGGGAAGAAATACGAATTGTTTTCTCAGGATCAGATGGAAAGCATCGTGCGTTTGGTCAACGCCGACGAACGCCTTCAGGCGTTAGGGGGGCAGACCAAAATGACCATGGGCCTGGCCGTGAAACTGGATGAGACCGGACAGGTGTATAGTTTTGATTTCGAGAACGGGCGGATCAAACATTTTGCTCATGATCCGGAAAGCGAATTTCTTATCAGTGCTCCAGCCGGTATATGGCGCGCGGTTTTTAACGGCCAGATTGATCCTTTTGTTGCCACGACACAAAAAAAGATGCATCTGCGCGGTGATTTCGCCAAGATATCCCAGTGGTATGAACCTTGCTGCCGCATCTTTGAGATCTTCCGGCAGGTCCCGGTTGAGGAAGGGAAGGGGTAATCATGTTGTCCAGTCTGGTTTCTTTTAAGCGGTGCGAACGTCATGCGCATCAATTCGTCTTTATCGAGGCACCGATCAATATCGTTGCCGATTTGGCCCTCGAGTGGGGCGATCCGATTTGGTGGCCCAAGGGATGCCGGATACGCTATCATGCCCCGGCCGGCAGCACCCCGTTAAGCGAAGGCAAGGAGTATCAGATCGCGCTTTCGGGGCCGTGTCCCTTAAGCTGGCAGGCCAGAATCATGAAATATGTTTCGGGTGTTGACGTCGAGCTTGACTTTACATCCGGGGCCCTGACAGGCCATGAGCGGATTAACCTCGAAGAACGTTCCAACGGCACCCGTATCGATCATGATATGCACTACCGGGTGAGGGGTGTCTTTAACCAAATTATCTGGCAGTTGTTTTATGCCCACCATTACCACAGCTGGATCAATACCCTCTTGCTTACGATCAAAGAATACAGCGAAAAATTATACGCCGAACGCCAGGCCAGTGTTTAACTGATATGAATGTTGCCGTTATCGGTGGGGGATCGCTTGGATCGCTGCTGGCCGGACTTATGACCCGCAGCGGGGCGGAGGTCGTGCTGATCTGCCGTCCCCCGCAGATTGAGTCCTTGCGCCAGCAGGGGCTGAGGATAGCCTTGCCTTCGGAGGAATATCATGCGCGAGTCAATGTCCAACCCCGATTGCAGCACGCGCCCGATCTTGCCGTTTTTGCCACCCACCTGAATGATCTTGAGCAGGCCTACCAGGACAACCATCAGTACCTTGAAACCTGTTTCATGCTGACCGTGCAAAGCGGGATCCAAGGGGCGAATATCCTGAGCTGCCACTTCGAACCCGAAAAGATTATTGACGGTGCCGTGCTTTTCGACAATCCCGTCTGTCCACCGGGACCGCTGGCCGTTCCTCCCGCCGCCGCGATGGTGATCGGCAAACCGTTTTACCCTAACGACCGCCGGGTGTTTGAGGTCGCGGAATTAGTGAGACCGTTTGTGAACGTTCAGGTGACGTCCGAGATCCGCGCCACCAAATGGCTGAAACTTCTTTATGATTACATTTATTGTTTGCCTGCCTTGACCGGACAGACTCTCCATGATGTCTATGCCGACGAGCCGATGTGCCGTGTCTTTCACGTCCTTTTGAATGAGGCCATGAAAATGGTCGAGGTGGCAGGGATCGAATTGGCCTCGTATCCGGGATTTGATGTCCAGGACCTGCATCGGGCCGCGCGAACGCCGCCGCAGGGCCTGCGAAAAGCCGTGGGCGAGATCTTTTTGCGTCATCAGGATCCTTCTGCGCGGGGATTTTTATATCGCCAGCTGGCTGGCCGTCGGCCGAGTGAGGTGGATTTTATTAACGGCGAGATCGTCCAGGTCGCCAGCAGTCTGCGAATGACCGTTGCGCTCAACCAGCTTTTTGTTCAGCGGCTTCATCAGGTTGAGGCCGATGCCTGTTTTCTCACGGGCCAAGAGGTTGTCGATCTCTTCCGCCCTTTAGTCGTTTTTTAATAAGCCTTCGATGTCGATACCCGACAAGAAAATTATATTTTTGCTTTTGTGCTGCGGTTGCGGGACGATCTCCTTTAACGTGGCCGCCATCGCCGCCGTTTTACCGTCGATCAGTGCCGATTTGCAGATCACCGGTGTCATGGCCTCGCGTATTCTG
>CAZBSU010000236.1:0-2878 GCA_964494745.1 uncultured Planctomycetales bacterium
GAAAAAATACCGGGCATCGGCGATCAGGAACCATAAGGCCTTACCCGACCCCAGGGATAAACGGAACCAATACCAGATGGCCTTTTGCAGCTCAGGCCAATTCCCCGGCGGATGCCGGTCAAGCTGATCATAAAGGTTGCTGTTGTAATGCAAATAAAACCCTTCATCAAAGAAGGTGAAATCATTTGTCGCCACGCGTATCAGCCGCAGACCGGCGCCGACGACCAAAGCGGTCATGAGCCATAAAATAAAAATTTTTTTGCCCGATAACGGCGTTCTCATTGGCGCAGCCTCAGTCCCAGATAAAAGATCGGCCGTAAGATACTCCACCAGCCGCCGAAAGGTTTCATCTTGGTGTACCCCTCCCTTTTGGGCGGATAAATCTTGGTCACCGGCACTTCCGTAACCCGATACCCCAGGCGCACCGCATAATAAAACAGATAGGGCTCCAATTCATATTCGTCGAGCCACGGCTGGTCAATGTCCATGCGGGGGTCTTCTGTCATCCGGGTCCGGATGGCCCTGAACCCGTTGGTGGTATCCGTGAACCGCCGAGACGTCATCCACGAAAACAAGACCGGATGAATGAAACGGGTGGCGATCTGGCGGTAGAACGGCATGCTGCCGAAACGGCCGCCCGGCAGGAAACGGGAACCCTGAACAAAGTCAAAGCCTTCCCCTAAGGCCCGCACGAATTTCGGGACGTCCGCCGGATCATCCTTATCGTTACCGGAAACAAAAATAATGAACGGATAACCCTGGCGCTGGGCATAGCGGATCGTCTGGCGCGTGGTGAACCCGGCCCCCCGGCGCACGTCGTTTCTCAGGACGGTCACGGGGAACTCCCGGGCCATGTCGCTCACGGCACCGTCACTGGAGCCGTCGTCGACAATCAGCACGTCATAAAGATCATATTGATTGAATTTCTCGACGACACGACGGATCTTCAGGCCTTCGTTATAGACGCTGATACCCACCAAATATGTGCGCATGGTCATGTTGTCCCTTTAAATATATAGTTTCATATTAACATAAATATTAAAGGGAACAACAAAAAGAGATTGATTTTGATGGCCCGGCAACAGGCAGGAGGGTCAATCGATCTGACGGGGATGTATCTTGCGGCGGGAATCCTTTTTCTGCGCCCGATATCGCTTGGCCTTCAGGATCGCCTCTTTCACACGCGCCGGACGGCGGCGTTGCTGCCGCCGTCTCCGGGCGGCCCGGGCGGCCTTCAGGCGTTGGATCTGGCGACGGCGGCGTAACATCCTTTCCAGGAGCATCTCACGGGCCAGGACGCGGTTGAGGCGTTGGGCCCGTTCTTGATGGCATTTGACGCGCAGCCCGGATGGGACATGAAACAGACAAACACAGGTGGCGACCTTGTTGACGTTCTGCCCGCCCTTGCCCGGAGAATGGATAAAATCTTCCCGGATATCTTCCTCGCGGATATCCGCCTGGCGCATCCGTTGGCGGATCATGGCCAGGGCATTGTTTTTTTTCATGAAAGGCCTTTCGATCATGAACCCGTCGGCTCAGCCTCGTTTTTTAAAAAGCAGCGCCGCCCACCCCTTTTTTTGGCAGAAACGCAGACAGCGTAACGCCTCCACCCTGTAGGCCTGACGCACCTGGGACAAATTCTCCCGGGCGATCCCGCTGATCGCCAGATATTGATGCGGGCGGACCCGACGGATAATCTTATCCCGGGACTGAATGAGATCATGGCTCAGGAGATTGGCGGCCACCAGATCGAATTGCCGCCGGATGGGCCAATGGTGAAAATCGGCACGGAGCAAATGGACCGATTTGAGGCCATTGATCCGAAAATGGCGTCGAGCAGCCAGAATGGATTCCCGGTCATAATCAAGGGCATAAATGTCTTGAGCGCCACACCGGGCGGCCACGATCGACAGGATCCCGGTCCCTGTTCCGATATCGAGAAAACTGGCAAAACGGCCGCGGCACCGTTCGATCAGAGCCGCCATAAGCTGGGTGGTGGCATGGCGGCCGGTGCCAAAGGCCAGACCAAGGTCCATCCGGATGGACGCGGGAGTCCTGACCTGGGCTAAACGAGCCGTGCTGGCTGCGGAAAAGACGACAACCAAAGAAGGAGTGAGGCGGACCGGGCGTCGGGATGCCTGGCCCGGATTGATCCAATCGGATGGCATCAGATGTCGCAGCGAAACCGATATGCCGGTCAGAGACAAGGCCTTTAACCTGCGGACGACACGGTCTGATTGGCGGCGATTGGCGAAGTATCGGCTGAACCCCACCCTTTTCCCCCGCCGCCGTTCAACCCAATTTTCCGGCGCCAGCCCGAGCCGATCAAACAGGCTCATCAACAAGGCATCCGCACCCGGGCGCATGCGCGTGCTGACGGTCAATTTATATAGAGAACCGGCGGGTCGCAAATCGTACCGTTGTCCGTTTGAGGATTAAGGGACTCTTCAAAAATGATGAATAACGACCGGCCCCGGCGCATAAGGGCACGTCGAATCACATAATTTCAATCCGGTTGCGGCCGGCGAGTTTGCAGGCATACATGGCCTTGTCGGCCTGGGCCACCAGGTCCTTGGCGTCTTTGACTTTTTTGGAAGGATAACCGGCGATCCCGATACTCAAGGTGACATGAAAGGAGATCGCCTTTTTGTAGGAAAAGACGGTGGAGGCGAATATCTTCTGCAGTCGCTGGGCCGCATAGCGGGCATGCTGCGGTCTTGTTTCCGGCAAAAGGATCAGGAATTCATCCCCGCCGTAACGGCCGATGACATCAACTCGCCGGAAACAATTCCTGATCATCCTGGATACACGTTTCAAGATATGACCCCGCGCTGATGCCCGAATTTATCATTAATAACCTTGAAAAAATCCAGGTCGA
>CAZBSU010000237.1:0-2873 GCA_964494745.1 uncultured Planctomycetales bacterium
GGTCGTGGAGGTCAGGATGCCGATGACATCGGTCTCGATATACTGGCAGTTTGTCGGGCAGTCAACCCCGGTTTCGGTCCCGGCATCGGACAGCACCAGAAAAGGGTCGGCGTCAGCGTTGCTTGTGCCCGTCCATTCGTCCGCGTTGCTTTCTCCGACTTCGAAGTCGACCAGTTTGTAGGTGGTAGCATCAATACCATCTGCCTGTACCCGGGTACTGACGTGCAGTTCGCCCTGATTCGTCAGTTTGGCTAAAGGGGTCCCATTGTTTTGAAATGCCAGATAATTCGAGGATGTGGCTGTGCCGGTATGCTCGAAGGAGACTTCATTCGCAGCCCCGTCGCCGCTGTAACTCATATCCTGCAGTTCAGCGCCGGAGTGCATAAATTTGATCCTTGCGCGCGAACCGTTTATTTCCAGAGGGGAATCCGGGGCAGGTTCATTGATGCCGATCAGCGCGGGCGGAGTTTTGTCGTTCCGTTTTACCATGAAGACGTCGCCCAGGCTGCTATCAGTTATGGCCAAGAATTCATCGTTTTCGTCGTTATCCCCGGCAATCTCCAGGGTCGCGTCAGGAGTGTCATCCCGGACGCCGACCGCGGACCCGTCCAAGACCAAATTTTCCGCCGCGACAGCGAGTTTGATCGTGCTTCCATCGGTATGCAGTTTTAATTCATCAGATCCGGCAGATGTATTATAACTCAATAAGGCTTTCGTGGCTCCGGCAGACAGCTTCAGTCCCATGAGATGGTCACCGCCCGTGGTGTCTGTCTCGATGCGCAGGGTCGGCGGCGTTGTGTCTGAGCCGTAGAGCTGTAGTTTATAATTGGTGTCGGTTCTTTCGTTGGTCGTGGCATTAGTTATATTCGGGATTATCACATTTTTGCTGTTGTCATCGTAATAGATCCAATCCCCGGATTGCATCCACACGCCCGAGATAAGGCTCCACACTAGGGATTTGGGGCAATATTGCAGGCGATAATCCTCATCCGCGTTGACGTAAAAACTGCCTTGTTCGCAGCCCTCATCAATTTGGTCTCTGGGATACAGCCGGATCCTGAAATACGAGCCGTAGGGCGAAACATAATAGGTATTCATGTCGATCTTGGATTGGGCCTGCAGATCAGGGATATAGATAAGAAGGAGTAGAAGCGTTAACGCAGGGATCAATTTTTTCATAAACGCACCTGTTTTTAGAGTTCTCAAGTATATTATAAGGAACGTCTGCTGGGCCTTCGAACGCGAGGCACGCTAAAAGTATAAAATACATAAAAAACAAATACAATATCTTCCTCTGATTTTGAGAAAACGTTTTCCCGGCAGGCCTAATGCCTGCCTAAGGATATTTATCTTGACAGAAATCGTTTAAAATGGTATATTTTCAACAACTTTAAGCCTTTAATCCGGTCCGGTGAGACTGGCAAGGAAGACACCATGAAAAAATATTCCGCAAGAGAACTAGCTCGCTTTTGGCCTGGCCAAAGCGGGTTTTTTAATAAGCCCAATGATTATATTGTTTGGATCTGTAATCATTGGGCTTATTAATACCGGACGCGCGAAGAAGAATTTCAAAGAAATTTTTCAAGAGGTTTGCGTCCGGTGTCAAATGAGCAAGCCCCCACTTACGGCACGAAGACAGGATCAAGACACAGGAGCTTTTCATGACCCCGGCAACAAAAATTATGGACCAGGACGGGCTTCGGCGGGCTCTGCTGCGGATCTCGCACGAGATCCTTGAAAAGAACAAGGGCACCCGCGATATCTGCCTGATTGGCATCCGCACCCGCGGCGCGGTCCTGGCGGCCCGTATCCACGACTGCATCAAACAGATCGAAGGGGTGGAGGTGCCGGTGGGCATTTTGGATATCACGCTTTACCGGGATGACCTGACCCTGATCGCCAGCCAGCCGGTCGTGCATGAAACCCTGATCGATTTCGACATCGCCGGCAAGAAACTGGTCCTGGTCGATGACGTGCTTTTTACCGGGCGGACGATCCGGGCCGCGTTGGACGCGATCATCGATTTCGGCCGGCCGGACGCGATTCAGCTGGCGGTGCTGATCGACCGCGGCCACCGCGAACTGCCGATCCGCGCGGATTATGTCGGGAAGAATATCCCGACCGCCCTGAACCAGGACGTGAAGGTCCTGCTTGAATCCACGGACAATAAGCCGGACCAGGTCGTGATCGAACCGAGGAAGACCCGATGACAACATGGACCCAGCGCCATCTGCTTGACCTTCAGGATCTGAGCGCCTCAGAGATCGAAATGGTTCTCGAGACCGCCAAATCCTTCAAGGAGGTCTCGGCCCGCGAGGTCAAAAAGGTTCCGGCCCTGCGCGGGAAGACGATCGTCATGCTTTTTTTCGAGCCCTCGACGCGCACGCGGACCTCGTTTGAGCTGGCGGCCAAACGTCTCTCCGCCGACACGATCAATATCGCCGCCTCCAGCAGTTCGCTCAGCAAGGGCGAGACGATCCTCGACACCGCGCGTAATATCGAGGCCATGAACGTTGACATGATCATCGTGCGGCACGGCTCGGCCGGCGTGCCGCATTTTTTGGCCCGCCATTTGAAATCGGCCATTATCAATGCCGGGGACGGCTGCCGTTCGCATCCGACCCAGGCCCTGCTGGATATGTTCACGATCAATGAACGCCTGGGCCGCATCAAGGGATTGAATGTCACGATCGTCGGGGATATCCTGCATTCGCGGGTGGCGCGGTCGAATATCTGGGGCCTGACCAAATGCGGGGCGCGGGTGACCCTGTGCGCGCCGGCCACCCTTCTGCCACTGGAGATCGAAAGAATGGACGTGCGGGTCACGCATGATATCAATGCGGCGATCAAGGCGAGCGATGTCCTGATGCTGC
>CAZBSU010000238.1:0-2833 GCA_964494745.1 uncultured Planctomycetales bacterium
AAATCATACAAACGGTGGGGCCGGAAAGGCGGCTCGTTCGCAAACGCAAGGACCGTTCCCGTTACGGCGGGATCATGGGACGACAGGCGCGCGATGATCTTCTGCGCGGCCAAGGTATGCCCTATGATAACGACATTTGCCATGATCAGACGATTTTGGAATCCGGGATTCGTTTTTGCTGGATATAGGCCTGAAGGCCATTGCGCATCAGCATCATAACCGTTACCGGCCCGACACCGCCGGGAACCGGTGTTATGTAAGCGGCCCTTTGCCGCGCCGGTTCGTATTCAACATCCCCGACGATCTTGCCGTCGCGGTTATTGATGCCGACATCCACGACCACCGCCCCCGTTTTGACCCATGCGCCCTTTATCACTTCCGGGCAGCCGACGGCCACGATCAGGACATCGGCCCGGGCCACGTGCTCGGGCAGGCGGCCGGCCTCCGTCGTGGCGATATGGCAGACCGTCACGGTGGCCATACGCTGCAGCAACAACAAACTCAGCGGCTGGCCGACAATCTCGCTGGCCCCGACCACAACGGCCTCCTTGCCGTAAAGCGTAACACCGCTGGCCGTCAGGCATTCCATGACCGCCGCCGGTGTGCAAGGGATAAAGCGCGGCTCACCGGAAAAAAGCTGCCCCATATTCTGGGGATGAAGGCCCTCCACATCCTTGACGGGAAGGATCGCGCGGACCAGGCGTTGATAATCACAGCCCGGGGGCAGGGGTTTGTGCAACATGATGCCCGTCACCTCGGGGTCCGCATTGCATGCCTCAATCTGCGAGATCAGGACGGCCTCGTCGGCACCGTTATCAAACCGGATAAGCTGATAATCTATCCCGACCTGTTCGGCACAACGTTGTTGGGCATTGGCGTAAGCCAATGATCCGGGGCTTCCCGTGGCGATAAGATTAACAAGCTTGGGAACACCCCTGGTCTGCTCCTTTAATGAACGGACCGACGAAATGAGCCCGGCTTGAATACGGGATGAAATCTTGCGTCCATCTATGATCTGGGCGGGCATGGGATATTTTATTCGCTGTTGATCGCGGCCAGGGTCCGGGCGGACCGAAAGGCAGACCACAAAAGTTCTAGGGCCACTTCAACATCACTAAGGAGATTCGGATTCCCCCGCTTCACCAAGAACGGGGTCATCTCAACGGCATCGAAACACAACCGGCATATCTCCTGAGGGACCTTCTGGGCCTGGCGCAAGGCCTTTCTCTGAGCGCCGGCCTTCAGTTTCCTGGCCTTAACGACATTAAGGTAGGATACGGCATCCAGATCGACCAGGTCCATCAATCTTGACTTGATGGACCTGCCTTTTTTAACGAGTTGTTTCAATTTTTTTTCGCGAGCCGGCGTGCCGGTCTTCCCTGTCGAATACTGGGCCGCCATCAAAAGCAATCCTGTCCCCGCGGCAGCGGTTAAGGCCGCGGCCGAACCTCCGCCGGGAACCGGCTCCCGGGCTGCCAAGGCATTCATATATTCCTTTAACGAATAATTGATGTACTGTTTCATCGGAACACTTCGACTTAAAAGAGGCCGCCATCATCCGCGACTATTAATATTTATAAATATATTAACCAAGACGCCCCAGCTTTTCAATCAATTATATCGCTTTTTCTAAACGAAAAAACCGGCAATGTCGTTCGTGTCAAAGGCGTCCCTCAAAAAGTCCGCCTGATTTTTTCCGTCTTCTTTAACATGGATCCCGATCACGGAAAAATGCATATCCATCGGCTCGCTCTCGGCGCGGCCCAGATACCATAATGCGCTTTGAATGATGCGTCTGCGCTTAATCCGGGATATGGCCTCGAACGGATCACCGCAATGGTCCGAGCGGCGGGTTTTGACTTCGACAAAATAAAGCCCTTCTCCTTTGCGGGCGACAATATCGATCTCCCCGTAAGGCGTGCGGGCATGGTGCTTAATGATCCGGTATCCTCGGGCCTGCAAATAGTCTATCGCGGCCAATTCGCCTTCTTCACCAAACCGTCTTTTATGATGACATGGCATGGGTCTTGTAACCAAAGGTCCTGCGGTGAATAGGACAAGGGCCTAATGTCTCCAATTGCCGGCAATGCACCGAGGTAGGATATCCTTTATGCCGAAAAAATTGGTAGCCCGGAAAAATCCGATCATAGACATTCAGGATCCGGTCACGGATGACCTTGGCGAGGATCGAAGCGCAGGCAATCGACAGGCTCCGACCGTCACCCTGAATGATGGTCTGGTAGGCAAACGGCATATCCGAGCGAAAATACTTCCCGTCCACCAACAGCATGACTTTGCCGGGAGAATCCCGACGGGATTTGGCTTGTTTCGGCAAACGGGCAAAAAGATGCCAGACCGCATTATGCATGGCGTGATAGGTGGCCTGAGATATATTACAGGCATCGATAACCGAGGCACTCATGACCCCAACGCCCCACACGGTCTTGCGGGTGATTTCCAGCATCGCCTGTTCGCGCTGGGACGGACTTAATTTTTTGGAATCGTCGATGCGCGCCGTAAAATGGGGCCGGCGCAGCAAGACAGCCGCGGCAACAACCGGCCCGGCCAAAGGGCCCCGGCCGGATTCATCCAGGCCAATAACCGTTGAATAGCCTTGACGCCGGGCCTCCTTTTCAAAAACAAGCCGTGAGGAATAATCTTTATGCGTCTGCAATGAGGGATCGTTAAGCGTTGGTTCAGGGTCCTGTGGGGAGATAGGAATATCGTCTAAAAGCGACTGGGCAATCAGGTCTCGCGACGTCTTACTTTGGCCTTCTTGCCGATCTTGCCGCGCAGGTAATATAATTTCGAACGGCGGATTCGGCCACGGGTG
>CAZBSU010000239.1:0-2815 GCA_964494745.1 uncultured Planctomycetales bacterium
GATCTTATTCAATAAGGCCTGCAGCCGGTCCGGGGTCCCGGGAATGATGACGTATTTCCCGATATCCTGCGGTCTGAGCTGCACCATGCCCGCCAAATCTTTTCCGGTCATATGAATGTCTTTTTTCATAGGCATAACAATTCTCCCTTCATCTTCATCCGTTCGTAAGTCATCAATCTGTGCTTACAAAATAAAAAAATTTAATACGAATTTATCCTCATTATGGTGAGCCGGAAACATCGAAGCGCGAATTAAGCGCAGCAACCTGAGCGCGAAGATGTTTTCGGCGAGCCGGCTTGACTTCGACCTTCAGCCCAGCACCTTTAATAAATTGCCGCCGAGTATTGATTTTCTTTCCGGGTCCGAGGCCTGTATCGATTGGATCATCCGTATGCTTTGGATCAAATCTTTCTTGGCAGGATAATCCGAGCCCCATAAAATTTGGGACGCCCCGAAGGTCTCCAATGCCATGCGGATCATACTCGGGGATTTGACCCCGCTGGTATCGACAAAGACATTGCGCATAATCTCCGACGGCAGTCGACCCAGATCGTTGACATAATTGCGGCCGCGCAGCATGGTATACGTCGAATCCAACCGGTCAAACACAAACGGCATGACCCCGGCAAAATGCGCAAACACGAATTTCAATTTGGGATACTTTGCATACGTGCCGGACATCATCAATCGCCCCGCGCACATGCTTACGTCCATTAAGAATTCAAGCACCGGCATCAGCAGCGGATCTTTGACCCGTTCAAAACCGATGGGATTGATGATCTGGGAATGGACAAAGATGGGCAGTCCGTGTTTTTCCGCGCGTTCCAGGACAGGGGCAAAAACATCCTCATCCAAGAATTTTCCGTCATAACTGGATGACAAGGACAGACAGGTCAGACCCAAATCCTTAACGCGATCAACCTCTTTGGCCATGGCTTTCGGTGCATCAGCCGGAATAATACCCGCGCCGATAAACCGGTCCGGGTGTTGTTTGACCTGGTCCGCGATCGCAGGGTTGTAAATCTCGCAGACCTTGCCCCATCCGCCCATGTTGACGTGCGCGTCCGAGCTGGGATACAAGAGCACGGCCTTTTCGATCCGGGCCGTGTCCATGGCTTTGAGCAGAGCCTCGCTGTCCGACCAGCCGAATTTAAAAAAGGCGGTGTGTTCCGCGACCTCCGGCGGCATCCAGTGATTATGGGCGTCGAGAATTTGCATAATTTATTTAGGTCAAGGGTCAAAGTATCAAGCGAGCCGGAAACATCGAGGTGTGAGTTAAGCGCAGCGACCCGAACACCGAGATGTTTCCGGCGAGCCTCTTCCACCTTTGACCTTTCACCTTTGAGCTACACGTGCGCCTTGCCTTCGACCGCGCCCGCTTCCCAGGCCGGAACGCCGTTCATGACGTCCTGGAAGCACAGCTTGGCCAAAGGATCAAAATCGCTCTCCAGGATACGATGGATCCGTCCCGGTTTGCTGTAAAATTCGCGCATGCACCACGCGCCCAGACGCCCCAGGTCCGGGACCGTCAAATGGTCGGTCGGCACGACCGGATGCAGAAAGTCCCATTTCAGCACATCGATCTTCTTGGGATCAACCCAGCCTTTTTTCAAACAATCGGCCCAGATCGGCGATCCGGGCGGCGGGGTCAAATAGCCGATCCAAAGGATATCGGGATCAACCTCGTCGGCGAAGGCGAAACGCTTCTTGATGATCTCTTCCGTATCATAATCGAAACCGATCATAATATCCCCGACGATGGCGATATTGTTTTTCCGGAGGATCTCGATCGTTTTATAGATCTGCTCGACGTTGATGCCCTTGGCCAATTTGCGCAACTCATCATCACTGGCGACCTCGATCCCGAACACGCCCATGAACATCCCAGCCTCTTTCATCAACGGGATATCCTGCTCCGCGCGGACCCAGTCGCTGGCGCAGCCAAGGCTGACCCATTTCATTTTCAACCCGCGCCTGATCTTTTCTTTGCAAAATTCGCGAGCGCGTTTGCCGTTAACATTAAAATTGTCTTCCTGAATAACAATAACCTTCACCCCAAACTTCTTTTCAAGAAGTTCGACCTCGTCGACCACACGATTGGCCGATTTGGCCCGCCATCTCGTAAAATGGTTTAAGGCCCGGGGGTCGTGCTCGCTCCATTCATAGCAAAACGTGCAGGCATGCGGGCAGCCGCGCGACGTCACGATCTCGACGAACGGTTTCCAATGCGTATGCCCCACGTATTTATCCATCGGAAACAGATCATAAGCCGGCAACGGCAGGGTATCCAAATCCGCGATCAATGCGCGGACCGGGCCGTAAACGACACTCCCATCTTCACGCGAGGCCAGACCGGGGATCTCCTGAAAATTCGTCTTACCCTTATTCAAGGCATCCATCAGGTCATTGAATGTCTGTTCACCTTCGCCCATGACGACAAAATCAATCGCCGGGTTCTCTTCCATGGTCTCTTTGGCCAAATAGGAATACCACAACCCCCCGGCCACGACCTTGACGTCCGGCAGGACTTTTTTGACTTCAGCGGCGGTCTTATCGAAATAATACTGCACGGCAAAACCGCCGTAGGAGTGCAAAATATCACCAATAACGATAACCTCGGGATTCTTGTCCTTGATCATAGCGATCATTTGATCGCTGGGAATGCCCAGGGCCTTGCAGTCCAGGACCTCAGGTTCGATCGTGCCCTTTTCCCGGGCGAACGCCGCCCAATGGGCATGCATCTGATTAGGAGCCACGTGATGGCCGTGCGTGGCCCAGGACCCCAACATCGGTGTGACGAATAAGACTCTCATGC
>CAZBSU010000240.1:0-2809 GCA_964494745.1 uncultured Planctomycetales bacterium
TTCGACCAGGGCCAAATAAAAACCGATCACCCCCGTCCGGAAAGAATGGTCGGCCACGCTTTCCGGATCACGGATACCGGCCACCCACCACCCGCTGCGGCGAACGCGTTTCAGCAGTCCTGCCTCGGCAAAAAAATTCAAGGCAGACAGGGTTGCATCCTGCGGACCGGTCTTCCCGGTTTTAATCTTACGCGGCATCGGCCGCCTCTCTCTGCCGAAAAATCTCATAACAAAAAACCGTCGTTGCCTGGGCCGCGTTCAGGGACAAACGCGGTTGTGACATCGGCAAAGTTACGGCCTGATCCAGCTTGCGCCGGATAACCTCACGTATGCCTTTTTGTTCCGACCCGATGACGAGCCCTAACGGAAATGAGAACCTGACCCGTCGGAGGTCTTCGCCCCGTGAGACCACGGCCCCGGCCACGGAGACCCCCTGTTCGCGGGCCCGGTCAATCGCCTGGCCCAGATTCGAGACCTGACTGATACCGACGTAATTCTCTCCGCCGCAGGCAATCCGCAAGACCGCCTCGGTCACGGCCACCGAATGATGTCTCGGCAACACGACGGAAAAACGGCCAAAACAGGCCAGGCTGCGAATCATGGCCCCCAGGTTCTGCGGGTCGTTCAATTTGTCCAAAAAGATCAGGACATGGTTCTTTTTCAGGGTCAAAGCGAGCAAATCGCCGAAATCAGCGTAGGGAAACGCGTCGACCTCCGCCAACAATCCCTGGGTATTCACATGACGGGCCATTTTCTGAATCTTGGTGGCCGGGACCAAATATATCGGGATACCCCTTTTCTGGACCTTTTTGCGAATATAAGACGCCTCCTCATGACCGGTGCGAATATAGATCTTGCGGATGCTGTCCGGATTGAATTTGATCCGTTCCAGGACCGGATTCTTACCGTATAATCTCATAAGTCAGACCTCATCAACGTCACGCTTGTCACTTATTCGATCCAGTTTTCCCGTTGTTGAACCGCCTTGGTGTAATCATCTTCCAATTCTTGCTTCTGCTCAAGATACTCGGCATAAGTTATTTCTTTCTTCACATAGGCGCGCTCGAGATCGGCCATGGCCTGTTTATGCTCCACGGTCAAAGGGTCTTCCAGGATAGTGATCGGATCGTCCATAACGGTCTTCAAGGGATCGGAACCATACTGACACGACGCCAATACGACACAGCCCAATATCAAAAAGAACCTGCGCATCATTTCGCTCCTTATCATAAAATGATCAATAGTTTAACACTCGCCCTTGGCCGGAGGCCAAGCCGGCAGCCATCTCGTTTCCGTCCATTATTCCTTGCCTGTCCTATCAACAGGATGATTCCATCACCTTAAATCCATATCCGGCAGATCCAATCCTTTCAAAAGGAAACTGAAGATCGGCCAGATGGCCCCAACGATCAACGTCAGCATCAGGGTCACGGAAAACCATATGCAAAAAATATCCGATAATTTCGAGATCAATTTATTTTGCGAACAGAGATCATGATAAGCGCTGCGCTCACCGGCGGCGCAGGCCTCGAAGGATTGTTTCTTGAAAATCCGTTCGCTCTGGGTGATCCGGCCGGAGAGGATATCCTCGATCACCAGCGAATATTCGCGGCAGTAAGCGCATTTCTTGGCATGGTGCTCCCGGCCGTCCACGAGTTTGTTGTATTTCCATCCGCATCGCGGGCAATATCCCGAATAGATCATCCGGACGAACAACGAATCGAAAAAATCGATAAAGACCCAAGGGATTATAAAGAAATGGGACGTATTTAACGGCTGGACCATGAACCGGGAGAAACCCTGTCCCATCAATAATTCGTTGCGGCTGAAACCATACATAAAATGAAAGGTGCGGGTCCGGAAATAACTGCCGACCACATACTGCATGCGCCCATGGCCCTTGACGCGCCGATCCCGGATCATCTGGGCGATGATGGCCTTTTTTTGGGCCAGGGCCTTGCCCCCAGCGGTTTCTTCAAAGACCTGGCCTTCTTCAGGTTCCTCCTCCGGATCAAGCGGGACCAGCAGGGTGTTGCAATACAGGCATCGGGTCCTCTCCTCCAGCTGAAAAATCAGGTCGCATTTCATGCATTTTTTCATGTCACAAACCTTTTTAGGCCCTGAACGGGATACCCATCCATTATTTGCGTATACCCAGGCCCAGATAAAAGATAGGCTTGAGGATACTCCACCAACCCACGAAAGGCCGCATCTTCGTATAACCCATGTGTTTGGGAGGATAGATCTTGGTCACGGCCGACTCTTGCAAACGGTAACCTAACCGAACCGCCTTAAAAAGGATATAAGGCTCAAGCTCATAGGCGTCCAGCCATGGCTGATCGAGGCCGATCCTTTCATCGTCAAAGATCGAAAGGCGAAGGGCCCGGAATCCGTTTGTGCTGTCGGTGATCCTCTTTCCCGCAAACAGAGAAAACAAAAAGGGGTGCAACCGCGTCGCCATCTTCCGGTAAAACGGCATATCCCCGCCGATGCGTGGCCCCTTGAGATAACGCGATCCCTGAACCACATCGGCCTCATCACGTAGGATGGGCTCAATCAAGGCCGGGATCTCGAGGGGATCATCTTTATTGTTACCGGCCATGATGACGATAATATCATATCCCTTTTCACGGGCATGCTGGATAGCGGTACGGATCGCAGCCCCAACTCCGCGACGCACGGCATGACGGATCGTTTGAACGCCCCGAGATTGATAACTGGCGATCATGGCGGTTGTGGCATCCGTGGAACCGTCATCCAGTACGAGAAAATCGGCCCGCTCATGCACCGGTGCTTCCAAAAACCGCTC
>CAZBSU010000241.1:0-2798 GCA_964494745.1 uncultured Planctomycetales bacterium
AACCGATTTTATCTCGGCCGCCTCCTCCACCCCCATTTCCGCCAGCCAGCGGATGTGCTCGAACAATGTCCGGTTATCCGACAGGACATCGTCAGCCTCAAGCGTCGGGGCATAAACACCCTCAGCCCTGGCCTCATCCATGACCAATTCTTTCTGCGCGGAGATCTCCTCCTGGGTCGTCACTTCACCGTTCTCCAATTTTTCCAGAAACCTTCCCGCGCTTTCAACACCTTGTTTCTTCTGCAAAACAAGCAATTCCGCGGCCAGATCACTGGCATCCATCAGGCGAAAGGTATCCCAGTCCTTCAGGGCCACCACCCGGCCTTTATAATCAAAGAAAAAATTACCTTTGGCCACGATGGCGCTTGAGCTCTTGGATACGGCGAATACCTGATTATCGCCGGCAATGGCCTCCAGCCAGCTGATGAGCAGACTGTTCAACTTTTCATCCAAGACAATCTGAGAATTCTCGGCGAAATAATGGGTAATATAAGCGGTGTCGTCCAGCTCGCCGGCTTCCCTTAATCCGCTGATGGTGTTATACAAAAACCCGCCGTGGCCGCCGCCGGCCTGAAATCTGGCTCGTGGCGGTTTGCGCCGGCTGTCCACAACCCGGGCATGGCCGATCAACTGCTCCATCTTGTCCTTGTCAAGGAATCTGTCCGGGATGATATTGACTTCCGGGGGCTGGCTAGCCCAGTATGTTTCCAAGTCCTCCTCTGCCCCGGGCTTCAGAACCATAAGGATAGCATTACGCCCCGCGCAGACAACCGGGCGAATCTCTTGTCGGAAGATGGAACTTAAGGTCAAGACCAGCCGGGTGTTGGTCTCACCGGTCAGGGTGCTGCTGAAAAATTTATTCACCAAGGTATCCGGGGAATACCGGGAACCGCTACCCGCCAGGCTGACCACGATCCGCAGGCCGAACATCCGGTTGAAATCTTCCGGGGTGAAATCCTCCAGAGTCTTGCCCGTCGCCGCGATCTTAACGGCCATGGCCGCTAAGGCCGCCACAGCCCGCTGTTCGGCCCGGCCGGCCACAACACCGCGCTGAATATCGACAAGATTGCTGACATTCATATAATTAGATGTAATGGCATCCTGAAAATCTCCCAGCAGAAAATCTCTTATCCCCTCCTCGCTCAATCTTTCGATATTTACCGCCGGCATGCGGTCCCTCGACCAGATTTTGTGAAGCGCGGAACGGACCTGACCATAATCCAGCGCATAGGGCACGCGTTTTTCCTGCACCCGCTGTTTGAGCAGCGCGATCGTTTCGTTCAAGTCATATTTATAGTCAGCGGCTTTAAGAAACTCCTGCTGCCGGCGCGATCCGGCCACCAGGCCGATCAGAAGCGCGGCAATATCCACGCTCGGCAGTTCTTCGAGGATATTGCGTGAAAGGGTAATCACCCCGTCATCCGTCGCTTCATAGATGACCTCACCGGCCGGGGTTTCGACGACCTTGATCTTATACTGGTCCCGCAACCCCCTTAATTGACGGCCGATTCCTCGAAAGGCAGCCATATTGTTCGGAAAATACAAAGCCTGATCCAAGGCATAGGTCAGGGAATCATAAGTCTGCACGCGCACCTGCTCCACCCCGCCGTTGTCCAGCGGATCAATCCTGACCCGGCCGTTTCTAAGGTCATTCCGTTCTTTTTCTTCGGCCGGGACCTGTCCGTCGGAAAGTTTCCTCACTTGGGGTTGCATGATCGCCCCGCCGGCAAAATATTTGCGCGGGATAGGCTCGCGGCTCAGGCGGTCGTAGTCTTCCTTGATATAGTTAAATACGCCCTGCTTGAAGGCCTCGATATACCGGGCATAGATCTGGTCCTTGACCGTCGGATCATCCAAATCAACGCCGTTAGTTTTCTTCTGGTCGATATAAACCTTGGACAGCAGGCTTTCCTTGATCGTGTCCTTATACCACTGGGCCAGGATCAGGGAATTGTAGATCTGCCGGATCAAAGCGAAATTCTTGCCCTCGTTAACCTCGCGTTCGAGCTCGGGGAGAATGACCTCGCGCACGATCTGGGATGACAGCGACGACGAATCCTCAACCGCCTCCCGCGTCAGGCGGTCCGTGCCGAAACGGGAATTGTTGCTGTTGTTCTTCATGGACTGGTAATCTTCATCCAGCATGACCTTGAGCCGGCTGGTGACGATATAAACGCTCTGGCCGTGCTCGTAAACGTCGGCCGTCTGCGGCATGATCCAGACCTTATTAAAGGTATTGACCGGGATCTGGGTCGTGCCGAAACGCTCGGCCGCCTTTTCATACACGCGGTCCCAGAACTCGGCGCCGAGTTTCTTCTCGGGATAAATCAAGGAAGCGGTGACCTGTTTCAGCAGATAATCCTGGGCCAGCATGTCGCGGCCGAGTTCGGTCTTGCCGAGGTCTTCGGGAATAATCTTCTCGGCTTCATACGGGGATAAGTTAACCCACATATCATCCCGCGGCACGGTCATGGCGGCCAGGAAGTATTTGACCAAACGCTCAAATTTTTGTTTGAATTCCGTCTCGGGTAAATCCGCATCACCGCCGTCGATGATAAAATCGAATTCCAGCGGGTTCTCCGGATGGATGGTCATACCCTTAAGGATCACCGGCGTAAAGGCCGGGCTGGTTTCAACAATGGCCCCCGGCGGCGGCAGAATGAGCTGCCCCAATTCCTGGGCGAAGACCGGCGGAATAATGGTCGTGAACAAAAAGGTTAAGACAATCACGGTGGACACGCCACGGTTTAACCATGAACACTTTTTCTCCTGTAAATTGTGGATCATCTTGAGCTCCT
>CAZBSU010000242.1:0-2795 GCA_964494745.1 uncultured Planctomycetales bacterium
CGCAACTGGGACACAAAGGCAAGGCCTCTTCGGCATTATTCAACACAACCTTATCGCTGCAGATCGTACAGATATAGGTCCCCGGCCCCGGTTTTTGTCCTGTCTTCACCATAGCCCCCTCCTTTGTTTGAAGTCCTGATCCATCCCCGAAGGATAGATGCTCGGGCTCTTGCCGTTAAAAAACCTGACCTTGAAAAACGTTACGACATTGCCCTCGCTCCAGTCAATATTTTACCCTACTCAGACTTTTTGACAAGCAAATCATCATTCCGTTTTCGGCCCGCGAAATCATCACCCGCGATGATCATATGACAATAAACACAGATTCCTTCTCTCCTCCCAATCGATTTGGTTTATAATAAAGAATCCATGATATAAAAAAAGACCCGCATCAAAAAACATCATCATCCTTTTTTCGCCGCCTGCTGCTCGGCATCTTTTTCTTCTCGGGGGTTGCCGCCCTCATCTACCAAGTGGTCTGGCAGCGTTTATTGACCTTGTATTATGGATTAGAATCGCTCTCCACGGCCCTGATCGTGGGGGCCTATATGCTCGGCCTGGGGCTGGGCTCGCTATGCGGCGGCCGGATCAGTGAACGCTATCCCCACCGGCTGCGGCTCTACTGTTTGATCGAATTTGCCATCGGGGGATTTGGGTTCATCAGCATCCCGCTGCTTAACACGATCGGCCGTCTGACCGCCGGCAGCAATTACGCCCTCACCCTGATTTGCTGCTTTCTGTATCTGTGCCTCCCGACCTTTTTGATGGGGGCCACCTTACCGCTGCTTATCAAAATATACAATCACATCAACCGGGACTTTGTCGATTCGGTCAGCCTCCTTTACTTTATCAATACCGTCGGCGCGGCCTGCGGCGCGGTCATCACCAGTTATGTCTTGATCTCTTTCGGCGGCCTGGACACGGCCCTTTATACGGCTGTGTTTATTAATTTTATCCTGGGTTTTCTAATCCTTCTGTTGATGAGGGCGGACCGCTCGGTCCCCGCCGATCAAAACGAACCGGAAACCAAAAATCCTTCCTGGATAATGGGAAACAAGGCCTTTATCCTGGTTTTTATCACCGGGTTTCTGGCCATCGGCTACGAGATCGTATGGATGCGCATCTTAAGCGTGCTCACCAAAGATTCGGCCTATGTCTTTTCGACCACCCTGTTCGTTTATCTGCTCGGGGTAGGCTTGGGCAGCCTGGGCATGAACCGCCTGCTCAACCGCCGGCACCCGGACTTTAGAAATCTCTATTTCGGCCTTCAGGTCCTGCTGGCCGTCAGTGTGCTTGTCATCTTTTTAGGATTTATTTTTATGACCTGCTGCACGCCGTTGCGAATCCTGCCGCGCCTGACGTTTATGACGAATCTCCACCCTCTTCCCTTCTGGCCAACGATAAATAATCCGCATTTCTCCAATACCCTCAATTCTCTCCTCTCCGTTTATATCCTAACGGATAGCCTCATCTGGCCGATATTTTTTATTTTTATCCCGACCCTTTTTATGGGGGCCGGTTTCCCGGTCATTGCCCAGCTAGCCCTGACCGACGAGCACAAAGAGGGACGAACGGTCGGTGACATCACCTTTTTCAATATCCTCGGTAACATGGCCGGCGCCCTGGGAACAGCGTTTATCCTTTTACCGTTATGGGGGACGGAACGCACGCTGATCGTGTTCGTTGCGGTGGGGCTGATGTTTGCCTTCGGGCTGAGGACCCGACCCCGTTTGAAAAGTGTCTGTATCAAAATAACGGCGGGGCTTTTGCTTTTGGCCGGGACAACATCCTGGCCTCTCGTTCCGGGCGAATTTTACAACCTGACGTTTTTCTTAAACGAAAAAAAATCGTATGACATCTATTTCGAAGAAGGGATCGAAGGGGTTGTGCAGACCGCTGTCCGCGGCCCGGTGGTTCACAATTACATTAACGGCATCACCCAGGGAGGGCGGCCGGGCTATAACTTCTATCTTAACGCCCTTGAAGCCTTAACGCATTCGTCTCATCCCCGCGAGGTCTGCCTGATCGGGCTTGGGACCGCCTCCTTATTGGAAGCCACCTTGATGGACGACCGCGTTAAACGCATTGATGTCGTTGAGATCAATGCCACCCTGGTGAAGAATCTCAATAAAATCGACTTATTCGAACCCATCCTGAATGATCAAAGAATTCATATTATCTTCGATGATGTCCGCCGTTATTTTCAAAACCATCAGCGACAATACGATATCATCTTGACCACCCCGCCGCGCATGACCGAGGCCTCGATGAATAACATCAATTCCCGGGAATTCTTCGCCCTGGTCAAGGCGCACCTTAAACCCGACGGCGTCTTTATGATCTGGGCCGAAGAAAATTTGATCATGCCCAAGACCCTGTCTCAGGTCTTCGAACATCTTAAAGTCTACGGGAGTTTTTGCCTGGCCGGCAGCGAACCGCTGAAAGAAAGGCCTGCTGTCGGGATCAAACTCCTGCGTCTTTTCGATCAAGAAGCTCGCGCCCGGATCCTCGCCCTTACCCAACGCCGGACCGGTCACAATTCTGGCGCCTACTGGGGCGATGAACATTTTGTCCGCCAACATCTGCAAGCGGTGCCCTGCAATACGGATTTAAAACCTGTCACGGAATATTACTTGGGGCTGAGATACCGCTACGAGCAGGCCAAAAAGGAGGATCTCTGTCGATAAACTTCCGAGGACGAGCCAAGACCTTGAGCCCGAACGGGGGGGGTGAAGACGGGACAAAACCCGGGCAGGGAAAAAACTAATTTACCAGAACGGAATAAACCTCTTCTA
>CAZBSU010000243.1:0-2795 GCA_964494745.1 uncultured Planctomycetales bacterium
GGGATCGATATTCGCCGGCACGGATCGGGGAATGTCGGCGCGACCAATACCTTTCGGGTCTTGGGAAAAGGCGCCGGGGTGGCCGTGCTGATCATCGACATCGTCAAAGGCGTGATCCCGGTGACCCTGCTGGGTGATCTTTTCGGGCCGTTTTCGCTTTCGCAGCGCATCATCCTGGGCGTGATCGCCGTGCTGGGGCATAACTGGACCGTCTTCCTGAATTTCAGGGGCGGAAAAGGCATGGCCACCAGTCTCGGGTTGCTGGTCGGTTTGACACTCGTCCAGCCGTCTTTGGCCGTCGTCCTGGGATGTTGTTTGCTGGCCTGGCTGGGGCTCTTCCTGGCCAGCGGTTATGTGTCCTTGGCCTCGATCACCGCGGCGGTCGTTTTCCCCCTGGCCGTCAGCCTGACCGGTCAACCGGCCGAATTGATTGTTTTCAGCGGCATCATCACCATGCTGGTTATCCTCCGTCACCGGGCCAATATGCGCCGCCTGGTTCAGGGGCAAGAGAACCGGGCCCCGCTGCCCTACCTGCCCCGGCGTTCCCACCGTTAATCCCCCCCCAGGGCTCGTTTTCCCTCTCCGGCCTCCGTCAATCGAATTTAAAGAATTTTTTCCCGTTTGAAATCGCCCTAAGTCGCTATTTTTCAAATAGCGACGAGCGAGAAAGCCCTTTCTCGCGGAAAACGTTTTCACCGACCCCCCTTGACCGTCTTGTTTGCCCTCGTCGGGATGTTATACTTTGAGTAGATATCAACCGGCTTCAAGAGGGTGGATCATGCGAGAAATTGCTTACAGACAGAAACATTCTCTGAAATACCGCCGCAAGATGATCGGTATTAACGAAGTGACCAAAGAGCGGGATTGCACGACCCGGGTCCGCAAGAACTTCGTTTATATCCTCACGCCGGTCAGGCATGTCCAGCCGTCAACCGAAAAGCCGCAGATCTTTGTGCGCAAATCGTTCAATACGGTCAGACGGCAGGAAAAGTTTTCGTTCCGCGTCAAAGGGGTCTTTTACATGGCGCGGGAACGTCATATTTTCAAAGTCGATTTTTGCCACACCCTGAGGATCGGGATTGTGTGGAATAAAGATGCTTTCTCCCCCAAAAAGTCAGCAACCCTGACTTAAGTTACTTGCTTGATGCTCATCACCAGCCACGGCTAGCGGAAGGTTCGTCCTTCCGCTAGTTTTTTTGTGGGGGCGTTTTCCCGGCTGCGGGATGCCTTTGCCCTGCCTTTTACCACCTCCCCATGACTGGCCCTATCGGCTCGCAACTGTTAAAGATGGTTTTTGGGGTTGCCTTTTGATTTAAAATATGAATAATAAAAATGTCGATGGTTGATCTATAATCGAGAGGTAAAATGAGGAAGAAATACCTATTTATCATCCTATTGGGGGTCCTGTGGGGTTGTGCCCAGGTTGTGGAGCGCGTGCCGGAGCAAGCGGCCTCGCCGCGGCCGAGCCAGAGCCCGCTCGCGAATATCGCCACGATCCCGTCCGAGGAACCTGAACAAGACACGGCCAAGGCAGAAGATCTTGGCCATGTTTTTGCCAAGACCGTTTTTGACGGTGTGGTCAAGACCAGTTATGTCATTTTGACCTTTGTCGATATGGCGGATACCAGCCGGACTTACCAATTGATTATCGGCGACAAGGAGCGGCAAAAGGATTTCCCCTGGGAGGTCCAGACCGTAGGGGCAGGTTATTTTTTCATCGAATTGCCCCAAGGGGAATACCGTATTTCTATGATCACGATCCCGGTCGGGCAGAAAAAGGCCGAGGAACCCATGGATCTTGTTTTCCGGGTGGACGCCCAAGAGACCAATTATCTGGGGACGCTGAAGGTCGTGGGGACGAAGGAGAAAGTCAAACTTGGCGGAGTCCCGGTTATCAAGCCCGGATTTGAATATCAGGCCGCGGTCTTGGATGAGGCGCAGGAGGCCCAGGCCGAATTCAAACGGCGTTTTCCGGATCAGGGGCGTTCCTTCATCGTGAATTTGATGCAGCTCCATCAGGCTGATAACCTCAGCGATCCGGAGTCCGAAATGGAAACGCCGTGATGGCAACCGCGGGCGTACGTTGATCGCTTCGGGACATCCTGGCCCGCCATCAAGAAAAAAAGGAGGAGTCCATGTTCAGAAAAATGGTGATATTTCTGGGGCTGATGCTTTTGAGTGGCTGCGCGACCACCCGGGGGCAATCGTCCATGACCCAGTTGCAAGTACGGGTCGGCGAACTGGAACGTCAGTTGGATAACAAGGATGATGCCATCCGAACGCTGAATCATGAGGTCCAGACTTTGGGTTACAAGGTGGACAGCCTTGATGCGCAGTTGCGAAAATGCCAATCTCCCGCCAAGAAGACATCCCTCGCACCCGTTGTGTCTGACGCATCGGGCGAAGACGAAGGGATCATCCGGGTATCGGCCGACACGGCAGAGGTCCAGAAGGCCTTGTCCGAAGCCGGTTTTTATCAGGACGCGATTGATGGCAAGATCGGCGCTAAGACCCAGAAGGCGATCTCCGATTTTCAAAAGTCCCAAGGCCTTAAAGTCGACGGGATCGTCGGCCGAAAGACCTGGACGGCCTTGCAGGGATATCTCGAATAAGCTGCGGTCCGAGGGCGTTTGTTTTAGCCCGTTGCGTTTATCATTAAGGCATTTATTATGTATTATCCCGTTCTTACGGTGACGCTGAACCCGGCCGTTGATAAATTAGTCAATCCTGAAAAAGCCTGTTTTTAGGTTTTCAGAATTATAGTTCTTTGAAAATTAATTTCGTGAATGCTAATA
>CAZBSU010000244.1:0-2789 GCA_964494745.1 uncultured Planctomycetales bacterium
ATAAGAGGCACGCACACGAGCGTGCGGGTCACACTGCCGGTCTCTTCGTCGACAGTCGCGGCCATCATGACATCAAAATCCAACTCGACGTGATCCTCGACCAGGCGGCGCATGACTTCCATACAACAAGCCAGGTTCCCTTTATCATCCGAGGCCCCCCGGCCGTAAATCCGGCCCTGATGGATCCTGGCGCTGAGCGGGTGATGCGTCCAGCCCTGGCCAAACGGGACCGTATCCATGTGGGGGGTCATTAATAGCGTCGGATGGGAACGCCCGTTCCCTTTTCGGGACGGACTTTTTAAAATGGCGATGACATTCGGCCGGCCGCGGGCAAAGGCGTAGGTTTTGACGGCCAAGCCCAGAGAACGCATATCCTGCGCCACCAGCCGGGCCAGCGGACCTTCCCGCCCGGGCGGATTGGAGGAGTCCAGCCGCATGACCGTTTGAATCAATTTTTTAAGACGGGTATTTCGGGTCACTTGAGGAATTCTTGGGCCTTCCAGGCGCCGATCAGCCGCTTGTAATCATCGAAATCAATAATGGCCTTTTGGGGAAATCTTTCTTTAAGGCGGGCCAATTTGGGCAGATGACTTTTGGGATTCCGAAAGGTAATATATTTAAACTCGGTTTGGCATTGCGGACAATGGGGCGCGTCCAATTTGATATCGATGGCCTGGCATTGGCTGCAATTGGCGGACAAATCGCCGAATATCAGCAGATGATTTTTGACATCGACAATATCGAATTCCTGATAAACCCGGATGAAGTTCTTTTTCATATCCGAGATTCTACACCAAATCAGAAAATTTTTTAAGGAAAAATTTAACGAAAAAGGCGGGACGTCCCGGGGCATAAAAAAACCCTTATCCGAATAATAAGGGCAAAAAAAAAGCCGATAAAGACAGGGATGTATCCCCCTGGCACTTCGGCAACTCAGCCACCGTATTGTCCTACCAGCCTCTTTCGGTCTTTGATGCCCGTTTCCTAAAGGGCCTTCCCGGCATTCGAACAACGTAGGTCTGTAGTTTTGTGTCCCCGAGTTTCCCCGGGTTTACCTTTATCGGCTTATTTGAAATATAACATATATATAATATATTAACAACCCTTATTGAAATCAAAAGATCTTTGTTTGAATCATAACTTATTGATAGAATGGGATTTAAAGCTCAGATCGAAACGGTTTCACGAGAAGCAAAATACAGGCATTTACCGCTTGTTAAGGGCCCGGAAAAACATCTTGATCTTGCGCGGATCTTTGATGCCCGGCTTCTTCTCTATCCCGGAAGAGATATCGACCGCGAACGGCCTGACACAGCGCACAGCCTCTTGAATATTGCCGGCCTTCAGGCCCCCTGACAAAATCACCGGAAGGGTAAATCCACGCAGCACCCTGGCCAGTCGCCAGTTAAAAGATTGCCCGGTTCCGCCGAATAAACCGGCACGAAAGGTATCCAATAAAATGGCGCTGACGCGATATTTTTGAATAGACTCGATATCAATACGTTCGCCGATCCGGAAGGCCTTAATAATGCGGAAGGCCTTAAACCGCCGGCAGAAAGCCGGACTTTCATCGCCATGAAACTGTAGGGTCTGCAAATGGCATGTTTTCGCGATCTGCCTGATCTGTTTTTCGGACTGATTCACGAAGACCCCAACCGGGGTAATGAACGGCGGTAAAGATTCGATAATCTTCCTGGCCTGACGCGGATGAACAAAACGCGGGCTTGGACGGTAGAACATAAACCCCAAGGCCCAGGCCCCGGCCTTGACCGCGCTCGCGGCATCCTCCTGCCGTGTCAGTCCGCAAATTTTAACCCGAACGTTGCCCATGGGAGCACCCTTTCATCACTTCATCCATACGCCCTGCGATATCCTTCGCCTGCATGAAGGCCTCGCCGATCAGGACGGCGTTCGCCCCCAGGTGTTCAAACCTGAGGATATCCGCATGTTCCCGGATCCCGCTCTCGACCACAATCGTCCGGTCACGCGGGATCATCGGGATCAATTTCTCGCTGACGGCCAGGTCGATCTTGAAAGTATTCAGATCACGATTATTGATACCGATGATCGGGGCCGGCAGATTCAGGGCGCGCGTCAGCTCCTTCTCATTGTGAACCTCCAGCAGACAATCCATGTCGAGCTGGCGGGCCGTTTCGGTCAACTCTTCAACCTGCTGGTCGCTCAGGATAGCGGCGATCAACAAAACGGCGCTGGCCCCATAATAAAAGGCCTCATAGATCTGGACCTTATCAATAATAAAATCTTTGCGCAGGACCGGGACAGGACTCTGCGCGGCAATATCGCGCAAATAGGTCAGTTTGCCCAGGAAAAATTTCTCCTCGGTCACGACCGACAAGGCCGCCGCCCCGTGGGCAGCATAAATCGCGGCGATCTGAAGGGCATGAAAATCATCCCGGATCAATCCGCGGGATGGCGAGGCCTTCTTGATTTCAGCGATCAGGTTGATCTTCCCCGGCGCCGAGATATGTTTTCGAAACAGCCCATAACGGTGCATCCGGGTCGATTTGACCGAAGGTTGCCATTCATTAAAAAAAGCCTTCTTGGAAGGCAAAAGGCTTTTTTTATGCGCAACGATCTTATTCAAAAAATCATGAGTCACAGCCAAAGCCTCTTTTAGGTTTGAGACGTCCAGCGCTTAAGGGCCTTCAGTTTATCCAGGGCCTGCCCCTCATCGATGGATCGCGCGGCCAACTCCATGCCCTGCCTGGCATCATCGACCCGGGCCGCCGCATACAAGGCATAAGCCGCATTTAAGACCACGATATCCC
>CAZBSU010000245.1:0-2765 GCA_964494745.1 uncultured Planctomycetales bacterium
AGCCGAAAATAAGCGCACTTATTTTTAAAACGGGAAACGACAATGGAAAAATTGATACTACAGGGCGGGCAACCGCTTCAGGGTGAGATCGCGGTCAGCGGTTCCAAGAACGCCGCTTTGCCGATCTTGGCCGCGACCTTGCTGACAGATGAGCCCTGCGTCATCCGGCAGGTACCGCATTTGCGAGATACGGCGACGATGATGAAATTATTGCGTTCCCTCGGAAAGACGGTCGAGGTGCAAAAGGATGTCGTGACGATTAGCCCCCGGGGCAAGCTTCAGCCCGTTGCGGACTATAAACTTGTCTCGACCATGCGCGGGTCGTTTTGTGTCCTGGGCCCCTTGCTCAGCAAACTGGGGCGGGCCAAGGTGTCCCTTCCGGGCGGATGCGTCATCGGGATCCGTCCCGTCGATCTGCATCTGAAGGGCTTGAGGACATTGGGGGCCAAGATCCAGATCGCGGGCGGTTATGTTCAGGCCCATGCTAAACAGCTGAAAGGCCGGCCGATGTATCTCGGCGGTGTCTTTGGATCGTCGGTCTTGGCCACGGCGAATATCATGATGGCGGCGGTCCTGGCCAAAGGGGAGACGCTCATCGAATGTGCGGCCTGCGAACCGGAGATCACGGATTTGGCTGATTTTTTGGTGTCCATGGGGGCCCGGATCGAAGGCCAGGGCTCGCCCCGTCTTCGTATCAAAGGGGTGACCCGTTTGCATGGGACGTCATTCTGCATCAGCCCGGACCGGATTGAGGCCGGGACGTATGTCCTTTTGGCGGCGGCGACCCGTAGTCCCATGATCATCAAGAATGTACGCCCCACGCATATGATGGCCTTGATCGATAAGCTGCGCGAGACCGGTATCCGCATTCACCACAACCGGCAGGGGCTGACCGTGCATCGTCCCAAGAATCTCAAACCCACCAGTGTCACGACATATCCTTATCCGGGTTTCCCGACCGATCTGCAGGCCCAGTTTTCCGCTCTGATGACCATGACCCCTGGCGTCAGTCTCATGACCGACAAGGTATTCCCGGACCGGTTCATTCACATCGCAGAATTGAATCGTATGGGGGCAAATATCCGCCGGGAAGGGCACACGGCGATCGTCGAGGGTGTTGCCAAACTTCATGGGGCCCCTGTTATGGCGTCAGATCTGCGGGCCTCGGCCGCTTTGATTATTGCGGGGCTGGCCGCGCAGGGCCGGACGGAGATCTCCAGGATTTATCACCTTGATCGCGGTTATGAATCGATCGATCTTAAGTTAAAAAAGATCGGGGCCAAGATCAAACGCGTGAAGGAATAACGCTGCACGAAATAAGGGGATGGCGGATATGTTGTTGATGATCGACAATTACGATTCTTTTACCTACAATCTCGTCCAGTATTTTGGCGAGTTGAAGACCCCTTTGCGGGTCGTTCGCAACGATCAACTCAGCCTTGAGCAGATTCGCAGATTGCGTCCCCGTCAGATCGTCATTTCTCCGGGGCCCGGGCGACCAGAAGACGCCGGAATATCGGTTGCCTTGATCCAGGCCTTTTTAAACACGATCCCGATCCTGGGGGTCTGCCTGGGACATCAATGTCTGGCTTATGCCCTGGGAGGACGGATTGTCCAGGCCCGCAGGCTCATGCATGGTAAGACATCCCAGATCAGCCATAACGGAAAGACCCTTTTTCAGGGGATCAAGAATCCTTTTGAGGCGACCCGGTATCATTCCCTGGTGATCGATCGCCGTACCCTTCCGAAAGAATTGGAGATCATCGCCCGAACCAAGGACCGTGACCGCGAAATCATGGCGGTCCGGCACAAACGGTATCCGGTCTGGGGGGTCCAGTTCCATCCGGAATCGATCTTGACAGGAGAAGGGATAAAGATTTTATCAAATTTCCTAAATCTGACATGGAAGCGATCATCCAAAAATTAAGGGATAAAGAAGATCTCTCGGTTGAGGAGATCGAAGACGTCATGCACAAGATCATGTCCGGGCATCAGGATGACCAGCTTGTGGCGGACTTTTTGGGCGCCCTTAATGATAAGGGCCCGACGGTAGACGAGATAACGGGGGCAGCTCAAATGCTGCAGCGTTTCAGTCTGCCGGTCCAGACCAGGCATGAGGTCATCTTGGACACCTGCGGCACCGGCGGTGATCAAAAGCACACCTTCAATATATCGACGCTCACGGCCTTTGTGGTGGCCGGGGCCGGGGTGGCCGTGGCCAAACACGGTAACCGTTCGGTCTCGAGCCGATGCGGCAGCGCCGATATCTTGGAGGCCTATGGCGTTAATCTGGCCCTGGATCAAGACGAATTGGGGCAGTGCCTGGATGAGATCGGGATTTCTTTTTTATTCGCCCAAAGGTTGCATCCCGCCATGAAGAATGTGGCGGCGGTGAGAAAAAAACTTGGGGTCAAAACGATTTTTAATATCCTGGGGCCCCTGATCAATCCGGCCGGGGCAACGCATCAGATCATGGGTGTTTACAGCCGGGATTTGACCGAGATGCTGGCGCAGGTCCTGCGCCGTCTCGGGCGGCAAAAGGCCTTGGTCGTCCACGGTCACGACGGATTGGATGAGATCACCACGACCCGCAAGACGAGCATCAGTGAATGGAATGGCCGCGAGGTCGTTACCCGCATCATTGATCCGTCCGAGTTCGGATTGGCCTGTGCCCGTGAAGAAGATTTGCGCGGAGGGGATGTCCAAGAAAATCTGCGCATGGCCTTGGATGTCTTGACGGGCCGGCCCGGTCCGCAACGGGATAT
>CAZBSU010000246.1:0-2755 GCA_964494745.1 uncultured Planctomycetales bacterium
CAGGTTTTTGTTCTCATGTTGGCCATGGTTTCGCAGGGGCTGGTTTATCACACCGAGGTCCCGGTCACACGCATTCTTGCGGCCATGATGGACAACAACCGTTTCGGATATGCCTGCGCCATAGGCGTGACCTTCGGCGCGTTGTTGGTGATGATCTCGGTGACAATGAAAAGGTTGTCGGACAGGTTCAAACAGGCATAAAAAATGCTTAATCAATACAGATTAAGACGCAGATTCAAAACGGCGGGGATTCATCTTTTTTTGCTGGCCGTGACCGTGACCTGCCTGTTCCCGTTGTTTTGGATGGTGCGTTCGTCGCTGATGACCCAGGAGCGTATTTTTACCGATCAATCTCTGATCCCCAGGCAGTGGCATTTTTCTAACTACGTGACGGCCTGGGTGGATGGAAACTTCGGGACATATTTTTTAAACAGCATCATCTATACGGTCTCGGTCGTGGCCGGGATCGTTATTATTTCATCTTTGGCGGCATATGCTTTCTCCAGGCTGTCTTTCCCGGGGAGAAAATTGTTTTTCGGCATGTTCATCGCGGCGATGATGATACCGCTGCCGGGCAGTTTCGTGCCGCTGGTGGTCTTGATGAACAAGTTGCGCCTGGTGAATACCCGGATCGGGTATATCCTGTGCATGATCAACGTTGGGCTGTCATTGAGCATTTTGCTGTTAAGGACTTTTTTCGACAAGATGCCGCGTGACATCGAAGATGCGGCCCGCATCGACGGATGTTCCAAGCTGGGGATCTGGTGGCATGTCGCGCTCCCGCTGGCCCGTCCGGCTATTGCGGTGATCGTGATCTTTAATTCTTTGATTGTATGGAATGAATACATTTTGGCGACTTTGTTGTTGAACGACAAGTCGCTGATGCCGCTCCAAAGAGGTCTGATGGTTTTTCAGGGGGCGCACAGCGTTGACTATCCTGTCCTGATGGCGGGATTGACGATCGCCGCTGTTCCCGTCATCCTCATTTATTTTGTGATGCAAAAACATATTATCAAAGGCCTCTCTTCCGGAGCGATCTTCGGATAAGACATTTTTGACTTCTATCAGAAAGCGAGCTGAATGATGCCTGTTCCCTTATCACGGATTATTTTGGTGGCCGGTTTGGGCCTGTCGTTATTCTTTTTTTCCAAAAATTTATCCGCGCAGGAATCTCCGCAGGATACGCCTCCTCTCGAAGGCGTTAAAGAGGTTGTCAGCGGGGAGGACGCCGGGCTGGAGAAGCTATCTGCCGAGACGGAAACGCCTCAAGAACAGGATGAGGAACAGGCCCTTTATTCGGACTTGGTGCCCAGGGCCTGGGAGGCATCCAGTCAGGGAGACTTTGACAAACTCGACCAGATCACGAAGGATGTTTTGGATTTATACGGCGAGCAGGCCATGTTGCAACAGGCCGCCCTTGAGGATTTTCCGTCCCGCGGGAAAGAGAGGGAATACCAGGCGCTCAATGATGTGGCCACGGTCCTTTTCATCAAGGCCGAGGCCCTGATGAATTACGGCAAAACCGAAGATGCGATTGCCTTATTTGAAGAGATCATCGAAAAGTATGCCTGGGCCCAGGCCTGGGACCCGCGTGGATGGTTTTGGTCCGTGGCCGAAAAAAGCCAGAACAGCATTGATGTCATGACCGGGAAATATGAGCCTGAGGAGCCGGAGAAGCCGGTGTCCCGATTGAAGACATTGCCGAAGATCCACCAGCCGGGTAAGGACGTCGTCGATTATACCCAATACGGGAAATTTTTGAATCCGGGCACCGCAAAATACAAATATAACGTGACGGACCCGGAGGGTCTGGCCCAGGCGGTCGGAGAGGGTATTTATCCCAATACCGGCGCGGTGCGGAAGAACCCGGCTTTTAAAAAGGCCAGCGCTGAAGGCCGTCTGGAGGGCAATCATTGGGATTTTGTTTACAGCGATGATCTGGAGGCGGCATTTTTCAAATGGGCCTCGGCACCGGAACCGGTGGGGGTGCGCCTTTTTTATAAAGGGATGATGCTGGAGAAGGCCCAGATGTATTACGAGGCCATTAAGGCGTATCAATCTTTGGTGGTTCATTTCCCCAAGACGGTCGGCTGGACGTATTGGCAGACGCCGTGGTACCCGGCCCAGGCCGCCATTGCCAAGATCAAGCATATCATCCGCATGCATCCCGAGTTGGGGCTTAAGGTCGAGGGCATGTCGATCAAGGTTATTAACGGTTTCGATAATGACGTCGGGAATGATGAAATTATCACTTCCCCGGGCCGGATCAGCCGGAAATCTCTATGGGATAGAATTCTAGATAGGCTGCATTTGAAACCCAAGCAGGCGGATCTGGGACGGATCGTCAAGCAAGTCGGACAGGGGGACATCCGCTTGGTCCAGTATGAAAACGGTCATTGGCAGATGCTGGTCAAGGGCCAGCCGTTTCCGGTCAGGGCCATCACGTATGCGCCGACCAAGGTCGGGCAGAGTCCGGATAAGGGAACTTTGGTGTCCTGGATGTATGAGGATACCAATAACAACGGCTTGGCCGACGGGCCGTATGACGCCTGGGTTGACGCCAACGGCAATAATAAACAGGATCCCGATGAGCCGACGGTCGGGGATTTTCAACTGCTCAAGGAGATGGGCCTGAATACGATCCGCGAATATCATCAGCCGTTCAAACCGAATAAGGAACTTTTGCGGCGGATGCATGCCGAATACGGATTTTATGTCGTCATGGGGGATTTTCTCGGGAAATACACCCTGGGGT
>CAZBSU010000247.1:0-2716 GCA_964494745.1 uncultured Planctomycetales bacterium
CAACGTGTAAATAAACGGCGCGACCGCCGAGCTTTCCGCAAAGATAACCAACAGGCCCAATAAGCCGAGGATGATAACGATCGGCGCCAGCCAATAACGCTTGCGGACCCTCAAAAAATCCCAGAATTCCTTAATGATGGACAACTTGGACATGGACAATCTCCTTCCAAGAATAAATTAAAAAAAACAATACCTGGGGAACATTTCATGGAATCATTTAAGTCCCTCTGATTCTGTCTTATGCCCCCCCTCCCGGTATTGTCTCTAAGGCAAAAGACGGTCACAACGACAACGCCCCCGCAGGCCATAAAAGGAACTAACGTTGAAGAATTGAACACCGTATTAAAAATTGAAAGACTCGGCAACGGGGCGATCGACTCGCCGAGGGGATCGAGAATCGCCTGCCATTTCTTCAAGATCAAAACCGGAAAAAGCAGTTCATACACAAAGACCGCAAGATACAAAAAATGGCTGACGAGGACACCCCATGCCGCTTGTTTATGCCACGGGAGGCAATAAATATTCCCGACCGCGGCAATCAAATACAATAATATCGTGCTCAAACCAAGCCCGAGTAAAACGGAGTGCCTTATATGGAGCCGGCCTTCTTGGTACGGGGCGATTTCCCTTCGCCGGTATTCCGAGGCGCACTCTTTTGCCTTCTGAAAATGAACGGAAGCCTTCTCGTCCTGAATCGTGCCGCGCCTTTTTGCTTCTATCTCAGCGACCTTGCCTTTCATTTCAGAATGGATATATTCGGCAAAATGTTTGCCCGCATGGACATAAACCCCCTCTAATTGTTTAAGCCCCGCCGAGACCCAACAAGCCATGAAAATAAAAACAGCAAAGAGAAGAACAGCGCTTTTTTTTCTTTTCAAATGGATCTTTCGCATCAATTCCCCTCCCCAGCCCTCAAAAAATCACGAAATAAATATTTATAAAAACTTGCCGCTTAACAAAGCCGACATAAATGTCTCGGGCGCATAAGGCCCCGGGAGCAATCTCTGCAAGATTTTAAAACTGCCTTTTATAATTTTTTTTATCAAAAACGTACTCGCGCGGAACCCAGTAAGACTCCTTTTCCGGTTCGATCTTGCGGTTGAGCAGATCCTTACGCAGCAGGCGCAAAAACAACCCGACCGGCGTGAAAACCAGATAAAAAACGAGACCCAGGATCACCGCCGACACGACGGTACCGATGCCTTTGACAACGGTCATCCAGCGCTGATAAAGCCCCTGAAGCCGGTTAACCCTCCAGATCGCGATCAAGAGCATGGCCGCGGAAAACCCGATCAGGACCATGGGGCCGATACCGGTCCCGCGCTGGACCTTGACGCCGATCACGCCAAGCTGAAAAACAAAAATCCAGGCATTATGCGCGGGTTTGATGCGGCCGATCTTATCGAGGATAAACGCCAAGGCAACCAATCCCGCGATAAAGGCCAGGACAAAATAACCCGGGCCCAGCGCCTCCTTGAAGGCGTGCAGGAGCACCAGATACGGTAATAACAAAGCGATCCCGTATCCGAAATCGTATAAATTCTTTCGCGCCTGACTGATCTTTTCCATCATATCGTCTAATCCAGTTGCGGGGAGATATCTTCTTTTTTATAGCGGTCCTTGTGCGGCTGAGCCTTTTTGTCGAAAACAAACGGCCCCATGACCAGATAATCCATGTCCGTGCACATAAAACACCGATAGGCGTCCGCGGGCGTGCACACGATCGGTTCCCCGCGGATATTGAATGACGTATTGATGATCACCGGGCACCCGGTCATTCCGTCGAAGGCCTGAATGATCTTATGGTACAACGGATGCGTGTCGGCTGAGACCGTCTGAATGCGGGCCGAATAATCGACATGCGTCACGGCCGGGATCTCGGAACGCTTCACACGCAGTTTATCGATGCCCTGGGAGCGGTCCTTCCGGGATTCGGGATGGATCTTGTCCTCCCTGACCGGCGCCACCAGAAGCATGTAGGGACTGGGCACATCCAGATTGAAATACTCCGAGGCCTTTTCTTCCAAGACGCTCGGCGCGAACGGCCGAAACGATTCCCTGAACTTGATCTTCAGGTTCATGACCGACTGCATCTCCTGGGAACGGGCGTCGCCAATGATACTGCGCGAGCCCAAGGCCCGCGGCCCGAACTCCATCCGTCCCTGCAGGATCCCGACGATCTTATTCTGCCGGATGAGGTCGGCCACCTTTTGGGGCAGCTCATCCTGGGACACCTCGGTATAAACCGCCTCCAATGACTGGGCGGCTTGCTCGATCGTCCAATCATCATAATCCGGGCCGAGATAAGAGCCCTGCTGCCGATCGTGAACCCCGTCAGCTTGACGGGCATGATTCAGATATTGATACCAGATAAAAAGCGCCGAACCCAGGGCCCCGCCCGCGTCCCCGGCCGCGGGCTGGATCCAGACATTTTTAAACGGCCCCTCGCGCAGGATACGTCCGTTACCGACACAATTCAGGGTCACCCCGCCGGCCAGGCACAGGTTCTCCTTGCCCGTCACCTTATGCACGTGGCGCGCCATCTTGAGCATGACCTCTTCCGTGACCTCCTGGATCGAACGGGCCATATCCATATAAAACGTGGTGATCTTGGACTCGGGCCGACGCGGGGGAGCGCCGAAAAGCTTATGAAACCGCGCATGGGTCATGGTCAGGCCGGCGCAGTAATTGAAATATTTCAGGTTCAGCCTGATCG